>JBJKSL010000615.1:0-11294 GCA_046704145.1 Phycisphaerae bacterium | reverse complement strand
GTATGGATGAGATGGGCGGCATGGGCGGTATGGGTGGCATGGGCGGCATGGGTGGCATGGGCGGCATGATGTGATGAATCTGTGAGGTGTCCGTGGATCGTTGTTCGTGGTGAGGCAACCCTGAGAGAACCCACCCGGACAACAAGTTTCACCGCAACCGGAAAGCGTTTAGCCGCAATCCCGAAGGGATGCGCTTTTCTGAAGACGCGGAGAATCTAACGGACAACTGATACTCACAACGGATAACGAAAAACGGATAACAGACCAAGGAGACGATAGCAATGGCAAAAGTTAACCTGAAGCCCCTGGACGATCGCGTGTTGGTAGAGCAGAGCAAGGCCGAAGACGTAACCGCAGGCGGCATCGTCCTGCCTGATACGGCCAAGGAAAAACCGCAACGCGGCAAGGTCGTCGCCGTCGGCGCCGGCAAACTGCTCGAAAGCGGCGAACGCGGCGAGATGAGCGTCAAGGTCGGCGACGAAATCTTCTACGGCAAGTATGCCGGTTCAGACGTGGAAGTTGGCGGGACCAAGTACGTCATCCTGCGGGAGTCCGACGTGCTGGCGATTATTGAAAAGTAGTCAGTTGTCGGTAGTCAGTGGACAGTGGCCAGGTTGCTTCTCTGGCTGATAGCTGATAGCTGACAGCTGATAGCTCTACCAAGGAGCATGACATGCCTAAGCAATTAATGTTCGACAATGTCGCCCGCCAGCAGATCCTGGAAGGCGTCAGCAAACTCGCGGCAACGGTCAAGGTCACCATGGGTCCGACCGGCCGCAATGTGATCCTGCAGAAGTCCTTCGGCTCACCGCGCGTGACCAAGGACGGCGTGACCGTCAGCAAAGAGGTCGAACTCGCCGAGCCCTTCCAGAACATGGGCGCCAAGATGGTCAACGAGGTGGCCAACAAGACCAGCGACGTGGCCGGCGACGGCACCACCACCGCGACGGTCCTGGCCGAGGCTATCTACCGCGAAGGCCTCAAGAACGTGACCGCAGGTGCCAATCCCATGGGCCTGAAGCGCGGCATCGACGACGCCGTGGCCGCAGCGGTGGAAAGCATCCGCAGCCAGGCGGTTAAGGTCAAAGGCCGCGAAGACATCGCCAAGGTCGGCACCATCAGCGCCAACGGCGACGAAGAGGTCGGCAAGCTGCTGGCCGAGGCCCTCGAACAGGTCGGCGTCGAAGGCATCATCGAGATCGAGGAAGGCAAGAGCCTCGCCACCGAGAAGGAAGTGGTCGAAGGCATGCAGTTCGACAAGGGCTACATCTCGCCCTATTTCATGACCAACGCTACCACCCTCGAGTCCATCCTCGAGGACGCCTACATCCTCATCCACGAGAAGAAGATCAGCAACATCCGCGACATCGTGCCGTTGCTGGAGAAGCTCGTGGCCACCGGCAAGCCGCTGCTCATCATCGCCGAGGACGTCGAGGGCGAGGCCCTGGCCGCCCTGGTGGTCAACAAGCTCCGCGGCGTGCTGAGCGTCTGTGCCGTCAAAGCACCCGGCTTCGGCGACCGTCGCAAGGCCCTGCTCGGCGACCTGGCCATCCTCACCGGTGGCAAGAACATCAGCGAGGATCTCGGCCTCAAGCTCGAAAACATTCAGTTGGAGGACCTCGGCCGCGCCAAGAAGATCGTGGTCGACAAGGATTCCTGCACCATCATCGAGGGCGGCGGCAAGAAGGCTGAGGTCAAAGGCCGCTGCGAGCAGATCCGCACCCAGATCGACAAGACCACCAGCGACTACGACCGCGAGAAGCTGGCCGAGCGTCTGGCCAAGCTCACCGGTGGCGTAGCCATTGTCCGCGTTGGCGGTGCCACCGAAACCGAGGTCAAGGAACGCAAGGACCTCGTCGAGGACGCCTTCCACGCAACCCGTGCAGCCGTTGAAGAGGGCGTAGTCGCCGGCGGCGGCGTGGCTCTGCTCAAGGCCATCGACGCGGTCAAGAAGGTCCGCGACAAGGCCGAAGGCGACCAGCGTATCGGTGCCGAGATCGTGATGCGCGCCCTCGAATGGCCCGCCCGCCAAATCGCCGAGAACTGCGGCGAGGACGGCGCCGTCGTAGTAGCAGAGATCCTCGACAAGGGCTGCAAGGTCGGCTTCGACGGTCGCAAACGCGAGTACGTCGACATGTTCAAGGCCGGCATCATCGACCCCGCAAAGGTGACCCGCTCGGCCCTGGAGAACGCCGCCAGCGTCGCCGGCCTCATGCTCACCACTCAGGTCCTCATCACGGATCTCAAGGAGGACAAAGAGGAGGAGATCGGGGCGATCAAGTAGCTATGACGTGAAATGACGAATGACTAATGTCTAATGTCTAAAGAAATCCCAAGCCTCGAAATCTGAAAAGTGTAGAGGCGATTGTGTAATTGGTTCATTGGAGCTTCTTTAGACATTCGGGCATTAGTCATTCGTCCTTGTTCTTTGGACTGAGAGATGCCGGTGGCTGAAAAGCGAGACTACTACGAAGTGCTCGGCGTGGCCCGCACCGCCACGCCCGAGGAGATCAAGAAGGCCTACCGGCAGGCTGCGCTCAAATTTCACCCCGACCGCAATCGCGACGATCCCGAGGCCGAGTCCAAATTCAAGGAAGCGGCCGAGGCTTACGAGGTCCTCTCCGATACCGAAAAACGGGCCCGCTACGACCAGTACGGCCACCGCGGAGTCGAGGGCCGGGGCATACACGACTTCTCCGGCATGGGCGTCCAGGACATCTTTTCGATGTTCGAGGACATCTTCGGCGGAGGCATGTTCGGCGGACGACGCGGCCCGCGCGCCGGTGTCAACCTCGAGATGCAGATCGAACTCTCTCTCGAGGAAGTTGCCACCGGTGCCGAACGAACCTTAGAATTTGAACGGCTTGATGTGTGCGACCGGTGCTCGGGAAGCGGGGCCGAACCCGGCTCCCAGCGACGCACCTGTCCCACCTGCGGGGGATACGGTCAGGTCGAGCAGGCCAGCGGTTTCGGGTCGCTCTTCGGACGCGTAATCACCGCTTGCCCGAACTGCCGTGGCAAGGGCACGATCGTGACCAGCCCCTGTCGGCAGTGTCGAGGCAGCGGCCGGCAACCTCGCCACCGCCAGCTTTCGGTGCAGATCCCCGCAGGAATTCAGGAAGGCCAGGCTGTCCGCGTCGCCGGCGAGGGCGAACCGAGCGAGAACGGCGGAGCTCGCGGCGATTTGCACGTCTACGTGCAGATCCGCAAGCATCCGTTCTTCGAACGTCACGGCCAGGACCTCGTCTGCCGCGTACCGATCAGCTTCACGCAGGCGGCCCTCGGAGCCAAGGTGGATGTACCCTCACTCACCGGCCCCGTCGAGCTGAAAATCCCGCCCGGCACGCAGCACGGTCAGTTGTTTCGACTGGGCGGCAAGGGCTTGCCCTCCGTGCGAAGCCATCGCAAGGGCGACGAAATCGTGCAGGTCTGGATCGAGGTGCCGCACAAGCTGAACAAGAAACAGGAACAGTTGCTCCGCGAATACGCAAAGAGCGAGGACAAGGCCGTACTTCCGGAGTCAAAGAGCTTCTTCGACAAACTGGCCGAGTTCTTTTCAGGCTCCAAGTCGGATGAATCAAAGAGCAAAGAGTGATGAGCAGTCATAAGAAGAAAATCGTTATGCCTACGCCAGAGGAGGTCGAAGCGTACAAGGGTCCAGCCGAGGAAGCGTCTGATCCCGGCAAGGAAGCGTCGTATAGCGGACCCGATGGCGAAGCATCTACGCCGCCGGTGACGCCGCCCTCTGGTGCCGAGTCCGCCACGACCGATGCCCAGCCTGCACGCTCCGAAGCCGACGAGTACAAGGACAAGTATCTCCGCGCAGTCGCCGAACTTAGCAACTATCGCAAGCGGAGTGAGAAAGACCGCGAGGACGCGCTGCGTTACGCCAACGTGGCCCTGGTCCGCTCGCTGCTGTCGGTCCTCGACAACCTGGAGCGCGTCATCGCCTCCGCTCAGGAGCACTCTGAAAACGCTGCAGCTATCCTCGAAGGCGCCGAGATGACGGCCGACAGCTTCCGCAAGGTGCTGCGCGAGCACCATGTCGTGCCCATCGAGGCCGAAGGCAAGCCCTTCGACCCTGCAGTGCACGAGGCCATGATGCAGCAGCCTTCGGATCAGTACGACACTCCGACCGTCCTCCAGGTCGTGCAGGAGGGCTACAAGCTCCACGACCGCGTAGTCCGCCCGGCCAGAGTCATCGTGTCCAAGCCCGCAAGTGAAGAGGTGTAAAGGGAAGTTCAATGCCGACGTACGAGTACCGTTGTAGTGCGTGCGATCACGCCTTCGAGCAGTTTCAGTCCATCACCGCCAAGCCCATCCGCAAGTGCCCCTCTTGCGGCAAGAACACCGCCAAGCGACTGATCAGTGCCGGCGCGGGCATCATCTTCAAGGGCTCCGGCTTTTACCAGACGGACTACCGCAGCGAGTCCTACAAGGCCGCCGCCAAGGCCGACTCCGAAAAGAGCAACGCCAAATCCACCGAGACCAAGACCGAAACCAAAACGGAGACCAAAACGGATTCCAAGCCGAAAACCGAATCAAAAACAAAACCCAAATCCGCCAAGTAGCGTCGCTGTGTCCTGAGTGGGGTGGGACCGGCACCCTGCCGGTCCAAACGAGCCGCCGTAGTTTAACTTTGGCGAGCCGCGGGGTTTAGCCCCGCGCATTCGGCGAGCCGCGGGGTTTAGCCCCGCGCATTCCTATGCCCACCTACGAGTGTCCAATCTGTCGAAAAAAAGTCATCGTCGCCAAGCCGGACGAGGCGCCGCACCGTCCGTTCTGCAGTGAGAAATGCAAGCTCATCGACCTCGGCCGCTGGCTCAACGAGGAATACCGCGTCACCGAAGAGATCCCCGACGAATCGCAGGACGAAAACGAGGACGAAATCCCTCCCAACCAAGCCCCCGACTGAAACGTAACAAGGATTTGCGTCGAGGATGCCTCAGCCCTTCTGCGGCGCCGGGTGCCCATCCCGTGTGCAGTGCCGGGTGCCCCATCCCTTCGCGTCTTTTTGCGAGGGGGTGGGGGATATGCACTCAACGCCGGGTGCAGTGTGCTTGCCGCCATCACGAGTTGACATCTGTTGCCGGGTACAATGCCGCTCGTATAATGGCCGTTCCGTTGTGAATCTGTGCTCCGGGCGGCGGCCCAAAGCATCCGTTGACAGTAACTTGCGCGTGGACCGCCGCGCACGAGAATACCCGGATGGGTATAATGCCCTCAATTCGGGGCCCTTTGCCAACTGGAGGTACGAACCATGGCCGAGCAACTCAACGAGTTTCGGCAGATCGACTGGGAAAAGACCTTCCCCTTCACCCGACTGTTCAAGACCTTCCGTATGGCCATCCAGCCGGCCAAACTGGGCTTGGCTCTGGCCGGCGTGATTCTGATGGGCATTCTCGGCGGAGTGCTCGACGGCGTCTGGCTGTCGTCCACCAAGCCGGTCGGCCCTGAGGTCTGGGCCTATTGGCAGGTGCCGGACATCAACGCCTGGCGCACCGCCGAAAAATCGATGGCCGCCTCCCAACTCCGCGAGATCTACGCCAGCGGCCTGCTCAAAGGCAAAGGCCCGAAAGAAGCTGCCGCCTACAACTCGCCGTCGGCCGTGAGCGATGCCCTCGCGCAGATCGAAAAACAATACCCCGCCGAGGTCGAAAAATACCAGAAGGACCCGGACGCCTTGGCTGCCATCGCTCGCCGTTACGCCATCGAGTACGATCGCCTCGAAACATACAAGACCGGCGGCATCTTCCGCAGCTTCCTGGGCTACGAACAGGCCGTCATCGGCAACTTCCTCTACCAGGCGGGCCACGTGCTGACCCTCGACTTTGGCGCGGTCACCCGCGGCGCCGAGGACGTGCTCGCCGCTCGCCGAGCCGGCTTCGATGTTCGTCAACCAGGCGATTTCACCAACGTCGGCATGCTCGCCAGCGTGGTACTCATGTTCCGCGGTGCGCAGTGGATGCTGCTCCAGCATTTCGTCTATGCTGTCATCTTCTTCCTGGGTAGCTTGGCCATCTGGTCCGTCTTCGGCGGAGCCGTCTGCCGCATGGCTGCACTCAATGCCGCTCGTGACGAGCAGATTTCTCCCAAGGCCGCCATCGATTTCGGCGTCCGCAAGTTCGTCGGTTTCTTCTCGGCTCCGCTGCTGCCGTTGATCATGATCGCCCTCGTCGGCATCGGGCTGATGGTCGGCGGACTGTTCTTCTCGATACCCTGGCTTGGCGACCTTCTCGGCGGGATTCTCATGATCCTCGCCCTCATTGGCGGCTTCGTCGCCACCTTGGTCGCAATCGGCGCAATCTTCGGTGGCGGCTTGCTCTGGCCGACTATCGCCGTTGAAGGCTCCGACGGCTTCGACGCCATGTCGCGCAGCTACAGCTACTTCTACTCGCGACCCTGGCGGACAGCCTTCTACGCCATCGTGGCCGCCGCCTACGCCGCGATCACCTACATCGCTTTGCGATACTTCGTGTACATCCTGCTGGTGTTGACGCGAGGTTTCGTCGGCTGGGGCACCAAGCTCACTAACCGCCCCGGCGTAGGCCTGCCCGGCGCAACCAAGATCCACGCGGTCTGGCCACTACCGACGCCCGGCAACCTGCTCGGCCACCTGCATCCCATGCTCGGCCTGACCAGTGGCGATGTCCTGGCGGCTTGGCTGATCCACCTGTGGGTTCTGCTGATCGTGCTCGCGCTGTGCGCTTACCTGGTGTCGTTCTACTTCTCCGCCTCCACCAACATCTACCTGTTGCTGCGGCACAGGGTAGATGCCACTGATTTCGACGACGTATTCGTCGAAGAGGAGCAGGGCGCTTCGGCCGTAACCGGGCCGGCGACGGCTTCCGCACCGCCCGAGGCAGCCGGCGTTGCCGTAGCAACAGCCGCCGAAGCCTCGGCATCCGGGAACCCGTGATCTGTCCGGAACCGCGACGGGGTCCGGCTCGTACAATATCCTCGACCGAACCAAGGCCGGCAGCGTACGTGTTTAGCGGCCAGGGTCTGGGTCCTTTTTGCCTCAATGCGGGTTTGGCTGCGGAACACGACGACAACTCGCTCGAGACAATGGTTTGATACCACAGAGACCGGGCAAAAAGGAGCCTGACCCTCTCTCTTAGGACGCTATACACGTGCCGGGCAGCTCGCCGGCCGCTTCTTTGGACAGGAGCACACTGCAATCAATGGCCAGCGATTGGGAGATCTCTCGAGCCACAGGCAAATGTGTCACCACCGGCCGCGAACTCGCGGAGGGTGAGTTCTACTACACCGCGCTGTTCGAGAACCCCCAAGGCTTTGAACGCCGCGACTACTCCCTCGAAGGCTGGACCGGCCCACCCGAGGACAGCTTCTGCCACTGGAAGACGCGCATGCCCGTCCGCGGCAAGAAGCCTTCCGTCATCGCGGTGGACAGCGCCTTGTTGGTCACCCTCTTCAATCGCCTGGAGGAGGACACCTCCGAGATGCGGCAGAAATTCCGCTACGTCCTCGCTCTCCTGCTCATGCGTAAGCGACTCCTCCGCTTCGAGCGAAGCGTCCGCGAGGACGACCGCGAATTCTGGCACATGCGTCTGCTCGCCGACCAGAGCCAGCACCGCATCCTCAACCCCCAGCTCAGCCCCGAGGAGATCGAACGCCTCAGCGCCGAACTCACCGCCATCCTCAGCGGCGATGCCTCCGCTATCTCCGCCATCGAAAACGGGGAAGCATCCACCAGTGAATCAGCCGCCGATTGCGAAGCCGCAGCCGATTCTGAACCCGTGAACGCTGCTCCAGAACTCCCAGAACTCTCTCCCGGCGAAGATCCCGACCTGGCAGAGATGCCCCAGGAGAACCCCTGTGCAAACGAAAAAGAGTAGACTCCGCGCCGGCCTGCTGTTTGTCGCCTTGGCCGCGCTGCTCAGCGCCATCGTGGGCTGTCCGCCACCCGGTCAACCCATGGTCCCGGTCACCGACAACGTGCCCATGCAGACCGTCCTCGCCCGCGTGAACCGCAATGCTCGGGCCATGAGCTTCCTCATGCGGGCCGGCGGTGTCTCAGCTTCGGGTAAACTCGCCCGCATTGACGGCAAGACCGACTCCTTCGACGCCCACGGTACGCTCTACTTCCGTCGCCCCCGCAACCTGTACATGGAACTCCAGCACTCGCTGGCCGGCAAACTCGAGATCGGCTCCAACGACAGCGAATTCTGGTACTGGGAGCGCTTCGACCATCCGCGATACTACACCGGCCATTACGACCGCATGAGCAAACCCTGGGAGACCGACGTGCCCCTGCGGCCAGACCAGTTCCTCGACATGCTCGGACTGCAGGAACTGCCCGGCACGCCCGCCGGAGCCCCCATTTCGACCTTCAAAGTCGGGAAAGAGCACTATTTCGTCAATGTTTACGACCGCGACACCGCCGGCAAGGCTTACATGGCCAAGACTTTTGCCATCAGCCGCCGTCCGCCATTTCTCGTTAGCAGCATAACGTATTACAATCCGGACAATCGGCCCTGGATGAAGGCGGACCTGCTCGACTACCGTCCCATTGAGGGCACCTTGGTTCTGACCCCGCGGAAGATCGAGGTGCAATCCCTTGAGGACGCCAGCAAGATGACCCTGGAGTTCGGCAACGTAAAGCCCTCCGACAATCAGCTGGTTGAAAAGCAGCGGATCGCCCGCTCGCCCATCGAACGAGGCGAGAAGGAGGTGGGCCAGATCATCCGAATGGATCGACCGGTCTCGGGCATGAGTGTCACGCCCGCCAATGCACCGGCCGCCGCTGCGGAGCGTTGATGCTGTTTTCAATCAAGCGATGTCTATTCGTCGGACTGCTGGTCGGCCAACTCACCACCCTGGCACCGATCGCTGCTGCTGAACCGCCCTCGGCTGCACCGCTGTCGGCCCGCCGCCTGTTCGTACAGGGCAGCGAACGGATGCTCTGGCTCTCCGTAGCCGAGTACGAAAAAGATGCCGGTGACCTGGTCAACCACTTCTATTACCGAGACTCCACCACCGACCAGATCTACCCCGCTGCAATACCTCCGCAACTGGAGCCCATCCACAAAGCCGCCGTCGCCGGAGGCGAACTGCACGTCTTCTACAAGAGCCGTGCGCACTACGTTTACACTAAGGACCGCGCCTGGCGGGCCCACCAATTACCCAACCGTGCATTGCCACTGGCCCTGGCCGGCGAAACCATCGGCCGAATCCCGCGACTGTGGGCCGTCGTCCCCGGCAACATCGGCGATGAAGTCAACGCCCAGTGGCGACTGAAAAACCTCGAAGCCGACCCGAAGTCGGCCGACCAGGACTCGCTCGCCGATGCGTCCGAGCCCGCCAGCCCTGCAGTCTCACCCGCAGACCGCACCTTGCAGATCGTCATGTACGACGGCATCGGCTGGCAACCCGGAATCAAAGCACCACCCGAGTGCCCAGCCACCGATTACATGTGGCTGGCCGTAGCCGACGGACGCTTCTACCTCTTCTGGTTGGAACCCGACGATCAGACCATCGTCCATTACGCCAGGTACGAAGAAGGCGAATGGACGCGCGGCCCGGAAATCCACGCGGCAAACTTCGTGCACCGTGTTGTCACCGCCGTAGTGAACAAGCAAGTTGTCTTCGCCGCTCTCCTTAAGGCTCCGGATGAACAGACCCGCCGTTGCGTGCAGTGGACGCGGTCGGTCACCGCCGACAAAAAGAGCGCCTGGGCTCTGCTGCCGCCTCTGCTCGACGAGCAAGGAAAACAACTCGGCCTCACCAAGCGAACCGCCCTGGGGCTCTTCGGCGACCGACTCGTGCTGGCCCAAATGAGCCCGGACAAGCCGCCGGACATCGGTGTATGGCTCTCAGACCATGGCGGCAAACCTCAGCAGCCTTTTAAGTCGTTGCCCATTATCAGCTCATCTGAGGGGACGCCTCAAACCAACAACGTTCGCGAATTCATCACCACCATCGTGGTGGCCACCATGCTGCTGCTGGTCTTCTGGCGACGCCAGGAGAGCTTCGGCATGGTCCTGCCCCCAGGCCTGCAGGTCGTGGGTCCGGCCAAGCGCACCCTCGCCTTCCTCATCGACGCCGCGCCTGCAGCCATCATCGTCCTACTGCTTTGGCACGACCCCATCTCCGCCTTCTATCACGAAATTAACTCGGCCGCCGCTCCCAACGCCGCAGCTCAACGCCTGGAGCCGCCCGCCGAAGTCCTATGGGCCTGGTTCTGGTTCCGCGTGATCTACACCGCCTGGTGTACTGGCTTTGAGTGCTTCCTCTCCGCCACCCTAGGCAAACGGCTGCTCGGCTGCCACGTGCTCTCCGAAAACCTCGAGTCCGCCAGCCTCCTCCAATTGGGCATCCGCAACGTCGCACGCATGGTCGAACTGGAGCCCTACCTCAAGATCTGGCCCTTCCTCTTCGTGGTCTTCTTCACCCGCAACCGTCAGCGCATGGGCGATTTGCTGGCCCGTACCATCGTGGTCGAGCGTCAACACATTGTCCTGCCCGACTCCGAATCTCACGCGCCTCCACCTCCGGACAATAGCGATTACTCTTGAGACTCGTCTTCGTCGCGCGCACAAACATGCAGATGTGCATCGCAACAGTGAACGTCTTATGCTTGGAAGCTAAGAGGTTGACGCCTACTCTACTGTGTCGCACTCATCAGCGCTGAGTTCAGTGACTGAAAATAGTCACTAAGATTCCCCCCGTTTGCGACTGAAATCCAACTCTCCCCGATCTGGGTTGACGAAAGGCGGACCTACTTTACTGACGTCGCCCTATTGAAGACCGCTCTTGCGGTGGCCGTACTGGTCGAGATGTCGGAAAGCCGGTAAGGAGGCACGCCATGCCGTCAGTATGTATCGCTTTTGCAAACGGTTGCCCGCGCTCCCGCATGGACAACGTCCTGCTACAGAAGTATTTCATCGCCAACGGGTGGGAGATCTGTGCCGACTTCGACAAAGCCGATATGATCGTCGTCTCCACCTGCGGCTTCAGCCGGCGCAGCGAAGAGAAAAGCCTCAATATGCTCAGGATCGCACGCCGCAGGGCCAACGGGGCCCACCCCAGGCTCGTGATTGCCGGCTGCCTCCCAGGCATCAACGACGAAGCCTTGGCAGAGTTCGACGCCGTGAAGCTGCCCTCCGCTCAACTCTCCGACCTCGATCGACTCGTGAACGGTCCCGTGCCCATGCAGGACATTCCCGATCCCAACGACCTGCACGAGGAATTGCGCTTCGCCCAACAACGCTTCAGTCTTATGGACCGCTTCCTGGCGGAAATGGATCTCAGCTCCATGTTCCGTTGGCGCT
>JBJKSL010000614.1:0-4562 GCA_046704145.1 Phycisphaerae bacterium | reverse complement strand
GGGGGTAACACTCCACTGCTTTCTGCCCCGAAGGGGCAACAGTCAATAGCCGGGGGTGGAGCGAAGCGGAACCCCCGGGATCGCGGCACACATCCATCTATCTCTCCCCGACTGGGCGGCTTTGCCGCCCAGTCGGGGAGAGAAATCAGACGGAGCACCCGCCGTGTTCTCAAGATGCCCGGACGCTCTTTGATACTCAAAGATCTGCGCAGTCGCTGGCCCCCGAATGCGCCCTGCAAGAGCAAACCCAACACGGGCCGATTGCTTTTCGGCCTATGTGACTGGAACCACCGCACTTACGGCGATCGGCCTCAATTTGGCTTTCCCATCGAAAGCCACCAAAGCCACCGCTTCGGGAGCCGCTGGCCCAATCTCGACAGCGCCCATCGCGAGGAGTAGGATTGCCACCGAACGGTTGCTCGCAAGATTTACAGCTCTTTTCCGGAGGCGGCCGACGGCCGAGGACACATGGCGGAAATCAATCGCAGAGACATGCTCAAAATCATCGGTGCATCGGCGGCGAGCCTGGGGGCAGCCGGTTCGTGGGCCTGGGCCGCGGAAACCAAGCCGGCCGGCAAGCGCAAACGGCAAGGTGGCCCTCGGCGAGCCGACCTGCCAGCAAAGGCCAAGAAGAACATCAAGCTGGGCATCATGTCCAGCGTCTATGCCGGCCTGCCGGTAGCGGATGCCGCCAAACGCATCAAGGACGACGGATTCTCCTGCGTGGTGCTCGAATACAGCTTCAAGGACGCACGCTTCAATCCCTGCAACCCCGACTGGGCGGTGCTCAAGAAGATCACCACCGCATTCGACAAGAGCGGCATCGAGATCGCCGGCCTCTATGGCTACCACAACGTGATCGACCCCAACGAAGCCAACCGCAAGCGCAACGAGCAGATGATCGGCACCATCATCAACAATTGGCAGCGCTTCGGCAGCCCGATCATCAGCACGGAAACCGGCTCGTTCAACAAGACATCGCAGTTCGAGCAGGATCCGAAGAACTTCACCGAAGAGGGCTACAAGGCCGCGGTCAAAGCCTTCACCAACCTGGCCCGCGCGGCGGAGAAAACCAAGGCAATCATAGCCATCGAGGGCTACTGGAAGAACCTCATCTGCAGCGTGGACCGGGCCGAACAGCTATTCAAGGATGTCAATAATCCGTCACTGAAGCTGACTATGGACCCGTGCAATTACTACCGCAACGAAGATCTGCCCAACATGGACCACGTTCTGCGCGACATGTTCAAGCGGATCGGCCCGCAGACGGTGCTCGCCCACGCCAAGGACGTAAAAGCCACCGAAAACGGCGGCCAGGATCTGCCGGCCGCCGGCAAGGGAGTAATGGATTATCCGCTCTTCCTACGGCTGCTCACACGCCTGGATAAGCCCATGCCGCTCATCATCGAGCATCTGACCATCGAGGACGTATCGCGGGCGCGGGACTACGTGAAGGCGCAGATGGAGAAGATTTGAGTTCGGAATGCAGCGTACGGCGTGCGGGATGTGGAGTTGACATTTCACCCCTGCGTGGCCAATCGGCGGACAAGTTCGACCATGATGCGCCGCACGCCTTTGCGCGTCTTGCGGTCGGCAGCTTCGCCAGGCCTGAACCAGCGACGCTCGCGGAAGAGCTCCTCGTCGAAGTGGGCGTGCTCTTTGGTCACCAGCAACGCATAAACCGCAACCCGGCAGACGCAGCCCCACTTGGAGTACTCGATCTGGCCAAGCGGCGCGTCCGAAATCCGGCCGGCGATGCCCGCCTCCTCCAGAGCTTCGCGGCAGGCGGTCTGCGGCGCAGTGTCACCCTGCTCGATGACGCCCTTGGGAATGCCCCACCGGCGTTTGTGACGACGGCGAATCAGCAGCACCTCGACCCCGCCGCCGGACGCCCAGCGATAAGGCAGCACGCCTGCCTGCGGCAGTACGGGAGCGTCCTGCCGCTGCGGCGAGTTCTGCCGTTTTTTCCTGACCCCAGCCATCAGAGCCGAACTATAGCCCAATCATCGCTCTTCTGACAGACTTGCTTGGGGCAACCTCGATCTGATAGCATCGTGGGATTCGGTTCTGGCGGCCGGGGAAACCGCCTGCCTCTGGCCAGATGAGGGCTGGGTTACAGCGAGATTGCGAGGTCCAATGGCGTTTGCGAGTGTTCCAGACCAGATCAATGTGCTCGGCCGAGGCTGCGAGCGGATCGACACGCTCGACGAGTTGCGGGCGAAGCTGACTGCGTCGGCCCAGAGCGGTCGGCCGTTGCGGATCAAGCTCGGGCTGGACCCGACGGCTCCGGATATCCACCTGGGGCACACGGTCGTGCTGCGCAAGATGCGGCAGTTCCAGGACCTGGGCCACAAAGCCGTGCTGATCATCGGCAGCTACACGGCCAAGATCGGCGACCCCTCCGGCAAGAGCAAGACGCGGCCGGTGCTGGACGACGCCACCATCGAGAAGAACGCCCAGACCTACTTCGAGCAGGCCGGCAAGGTGCTCGACCAGTCGCCCGACAAGCTGGAGATCCGCTACAACAGCGAGTGGCTCGAGCCGATGCGGTTCGCCGATGTGCTGCGGCTGGCCGGGCAGATGACCGTTGGGCAGATGCTCAAGCGCGAGGACTTCGCCAACCGCTACAAGAGCGAGACGCCCATCGGCGTGCACGAGTTCATGTACCCGCTCATGCAGGGCTGGGACAGCGTGTGCGTACAATCTGATGTCGAGTTGGGCGGAACGGACCAGACGTTTAATAATCTGGTAGGCCGCGACCTCCAGCGGACGGCCGGCCAGAAGCCGCAGATCGTTATGACCATGCCCATCCTCGTCGGCTTGGACGGCCACGAGAAGATGAGCAAGTCGCTGGGCAACTACGTGGGCGTGAACGAACCGGCACACGACATGTTCGGCAAGCTGATGAGCGTGCCGGATCACTGCATGGCCAATTACCTCACGCTGCTGACCAACGTGCCCGAGGCCGAGATCCGCGTGCTGGCCGACCCCAGCAAGACGCACCCGATGGAGGCCAAGAAGCGGCTGGGCGTGGAGGTGACTGCGGCGTTCCACTCGCGCGAGGAGGCCGAACGGGCCCGCCACGAGTGGGAAGCCATCCATCAGAAGAGTGCCGGGGCCGGCGAGTTGGTGGTACCGGCGGATACGCCGACGGTGACGATCGGCAGCGATCTGCTCGAAGCCAACGGTGAATGCCTGAAGCTCAAGCTGATCGTGCATTGCGGGTTTGCGACCAGTAACAAAGAGGCTCGCCGGCTGGTCAGCGAGAAAGGCATCCAGCTGAACGGCAAGGCGATCGAAGATGCGAACGGCACGATCGCGATCAAGAGCGGCGACATTCTTCAGCGTGGCAAACGCAAGTTCGCACGGCTGGAAGTACAGTAGGAGATAGTGATGAAACTGCCTGAGCTCGAACAACCTCAGAACTACGCCGGCCTGTACGTCTTCGACTTCGGCGATCAGACCGCCGTGGGCTATACCGCCGACGAGATCTGCGTGCTGCTCGAATCTGAGAAGTACAAGGACGGCAAGGTCTATCGCATTCATCGTGCACTGCCTGACGGCACCATGGAACTGCAGGGCATGTCCCGCGAGCGGTTCCTGGCCGAAGAGGGCATGTTCTTCTACCAACGCGACGCGGAGGCAGCGCAAGAGGACTTCGCGGAGTTGGATCGGCTTGCTCAGCAAACGCCGCCACCCTGCCGCATGAAGCTGAACCTGGCCCGGCTGGAGCGCGGCCCTGACGGCGGCAAGCAGGAACTATACGCGACGGCGATCATCTACCCTGCCGAACACACGCACGAAGTGTCCAAGTGGCTGTCGGACGCAGAGTATCACGGCGGTGAACACGTTGAAGGCGGGATCAGCATGGTGACCGACTATTATGCAGCCCCAACTACGCTGCTGGACAAGCGTCAGTTGTGGCCGGCGTCGAGCAAGTCGCGCCCTGCCGAGGAAGTGCTCGCCACCACGCATCTGCAGATACAGCGTCGCATGGCCGGCTGAAGGTAAGACGAATGTAGAATGTTGAATGTAGAATGTAGAATTGAAGACTGCGGGCACGTCTGCGTCCGTGTGCTTGAATCTGAAATTCTGGATTTGAGATTTCAGATGCCTTTTACTTGGGGCATGCAAGCATGAAGCCCCGCCGCCGAGGTTTGTTTTCATTTCTGGCCGACCTGGCCATCCGGCTGACCGGCAATCGCTCTGATCCCGCCGATCGCGAGCAACGAATGCGGCGATTGACCTACCGTACAGACACGTCCGGGCTGGGCGTGCGTATGACGTCATACCTGCGCGACCGTCTGCGTCGCGGATGGTTGCGAATTCGCCGCGAGCATTGATAATGCCCATCGGGCAAGAGGTCGTGCACATCCCCGCCCCTTCCACAGCGAAGGGATGGGGCACACACAAGGAGAGACACGTGGCCAGGAAATACGGTATAGGCGTCGTCGGCGCGGGCATGATCGGCAACTTTCACGCGCGGGCCATCAAGGCATTGCCGAATGCGGAGTTGATCTCGGTATGCGAGCAGGTGGCGGATCGCGGCCAGAAGTTCGCGG
>JBJKSL010000613.1:0-4496 GCA_046704145.1 Phycisphaerae bacterium | reverse complement strand
GGCACGCTCCAGCGGATAAAGCTTCACAGTCTGCGTCAGCCGACAGGTGACCGCGGACACATTAGGCAGCTTCGCGACCTCGCCCGCGATCTGTTCATATACCGTGCCTTGGTTGCCGTAGATGGATTCGACCGAGAGATGGCTGCGCCCGATCCAGAACCAGACCTGATCGGTCAGGGCCAACCGCACGGATTCGTACGCGCACGTCACCCAGACGACAACACCCACGCCCAAGGCAATGGCGGCCAGTGCGGCGATGGTGCGACCGGGTTTAGCGAACCAGTTCCGTATACCGAGTAGCGACCAATGCCGCATTTCCGGGTTCCACTTTCTCGATGGTGCCGACCAACAGGCCGTCCTTCAGAACGTAGGTACAATCGGCGTACGAGGCCGCCGTCGGATCGTGCGTGACCATCAACACAGTCTTGCCGAGTTCGTGGGCCAGTCGGCGAAGGAGCACCCAGATCTCGACGGCGTTGACCGAGTCGAGATTGCCGGTGGGCTCGTCGGCCAACACAAGGGCCGGATCGTTCAGCAGGGCCCGCGCGATCGCGACGCGCTGCTGTTCGCCGCCGGACATGGCCTGGGGACGATGGTCGGCCCGCTCGTGCAGGTGTACGAGGTCGAGCATCTCCTCAACCCGCTCCCGGATGCGCGAGGTCGATTCGCCGTCCACTAACAGCGGCACAGCGATGTTCTCTCGCGCGGAAAGCATGGGCAACAGGTTATACGCCTGAAAGATGATGCCCATGCGACGTCGGCGAAACAGCGTCCGCCGCCGATCCGACAAGCGGGTGATATCCTCTCCCTCTACGAGCACCGAGCCGCTGTCCGGCAGATCGAGACCGCCTGAAAGATGCAGCAGCGTGCTCTTGCCCGAGCCGCTGGCTCCCATGATGGCGGCCACCTGTCCGGCAGTAACCTGCAGCGAGACTCCGCCCAGTGCGTGGATCACCTGATTCGACAGGCGAAATGTCTTGGTCAAGCTACGCACATCCAGGATGACCTTGCCGTTGTTGCAGCAGGTCGTCTCACCACTCGTCCCGCCACCGCAACAGCATGGCCGGTCGGTTTGAGGCTCAACCGGAGAACCGGTAGAATCGCTCGGCGGCAGTAAGCTGCCGCAATCCTCAGACCGGGAGGCCTCGTTCGCATGCGGCTGATTGTCACGTCCGATCTGCACTACAATGTGCTCCGCAGCAGACAACCGACCCTCCAAATCGCCGAGGAGATCTGCGGGCTCCACGCCGACGCCCTGCTGATCCTCGGGGATCTGGCCGGGCAGGATTCCAGCATTCTAAGGGAATGTCTCCGCCTTTTCGACCGCTTCACCGGACGGAAATTCTTCGTGCCCGGCAATCACGACCTATGGACCGCCAGGGGCGAATCGTCGCTCGACCGCTACGAACGGCTGCTGCCTGAGATCTGCCGCCAGACGGATTTCCACATGCTCGACTTCGAGCCGGCCATCGTCGGCAACGTGGGGCTGGTCGGCAACATGGGATGGTACGATTTCAGCTATCGTCCGGAGCATCTCGGCATTCCACTTCGATTCTACGAAGAGAAGATCGCCCCCGGAGCCGCATCACGATACGAGCGTTACGCACATCTGCTGGCCGTCGATTGCGACGTGCCGCCCGAAACCATGCGCATGGGCACGCGATGGATGGACGGCGAACACGTGCGACTCGGCATGAGCGACGCTGAGTTCTGCCAACGTCTGCTGGAACGCTTCGAGCAACATCTGTCGCAAGTATCGGACAACTGTGAGAGCGTCGTGGTCGGACTGCATCACGTGCCCTTCCATGAACTGGTACCGCCCAACGCCAATCCCAGTTGGGCCTTCGCTATGGCCTTCCTGGGCAGCGAACGCTTCGGGCAGGTACTGTCGGGCTATCCAAAGGTTCGGCGCGTGTACTTTGGCCACGTGCACAAAGCCGGCCGAGCTACCGTCGGCGACGTGGAGTGTATCAGCACAGGATGCACCTACCTGGAAAAGCGGTATGAAGTACTGGAGGTGTGATAAAATCACCGATTAGCAATAGCCCCCCAGTTCCGGTGTCATGCAGGCTCTTGCCGCCAGGTCATCCCCTACCCAGGGAAGGGGCGAAAGGTTAAGATAGCGGTTATGGTGCCGGAGGTTATAGTTCCGACACCGTCCTTCATTCTGGAGATTTCTGCCGTGGCCAAGTTCTCACTCCGCCGAGTCGATACGCAGGCGCAGGTCGGTGTACTTGCGTCGGCTGCATCAGTCGTCACCTTCCTGGGGCTTGCCGGCGTGCTGGGGTTTCTGCTCCGTCGCGGGCTGGCTTCCCAGGATTTCGTTTTTATCTATGGGCCCAATGGCAAGATAGCGGTGCTCGGTGCCGGAGCGATCACGCTTGGACTTGCGGCCATCGGATTTGGGTTTGGGCTAAACAGTGCCGGGCAGCGTCGGAATGACAAGCAACGCCTTTCATGGATTGGCTTCTTCGTTGGCGCCCTGGTACTGGCTCTGACCTTCGTCGCTCTCTTCGTGTTCATGCAGCGCGGCGAGGCGATCATCAGGTAGTCCGAGCGACATTCACCCAACGGGGAAATGGAAGATGCGAGTATCCCTGTTTGTCACCTGCTTGACCGACCTTTACTTTCCGGAGGTGGCAGAATCTGTCGTGCGAGTCCTCCATCGGCTGGGCGTCGATACCGATTTCCCTGCCGGCCAAACCTGCTGCGGCCAGCCTGCACTCAACAGCGGTTATCTCGACGAGGCTCGCGCCGTCGCCCGCAGGATGATCGAGGTCTTCGCGGACGCTCAGACCATCGTGACCCCTTCGGGCTCCTGCTGCTCGATCGTCCGTGAGTACTTCCCGCACCTGCTGAAAGACGACCCCGTTGCCCATCGCAAAGCCCAGGCCCTGGCGCACCGCACCTTCGAATTCGCCGAGTTCCTCCAGAAACAGCTGAAGGTCGACTGGTCGGCGTGGGACCTGCCTTACAAAGCCGTCGCTACCTTCCACTACAGCTGCCACAATCGCGGTATCGGTATGTCCATCGATGACCACCTCGGCCTGGTGCGGCAGTTCAAGGGCTTGGAGTTCCGCCCGCTGGTCAAGGCCGACCAGTGCTGTGGCTTTGGGGGCACGTTCGCGGTGAAGTTCGGCGAAGTCTCCGGGGCGATGGTCAAGGACAAAATCGAGTGCATCAAGGCCACCGGTGCGGATACGCTGATCTGCAACGATGGCGGCTGCACGTTGAACATCGTCGGAGCCCTGCATCGCGAGGGCGTAAACATCCAGGTACAACACGTGGCCAGCATGCTGGACGCCGCGATGAAGGCAGGTAACAACCGGCATCTGTACACACGCAAGGCCGACGAGAAGGTCGTCGTACCCCGCCACGAATGCGCGTGCGGCTGTGAAGCCAAGGCCGCTGCCGGCCAGAGCGGGAGGGCAGGATGAATCAGACCCAGCCCGTCAACGGAGATTTCAAGCATAAGGCGGCCGACGCAGCCACGAATCCGCGAATTGCGGCCATTTTCGATCGCTCGGCGCGAATGAAGGATGACGCTCGCCGGCTGATCATGCCCGAACTGCCCGCAGCCTTCGATACACGTGAGTTGGCTGCCCGCATCAAGAATCACACACTCAAGAATCTCGACCGCTACCTGGACCAGTTCGTCAGCCGCGTCCGCGAGCACGGCGGCATCGTGCACTTCGCGGCTGACGGCGAGCAGGCCAACCAGATCATCGTCGAGATCGCACAGGCCGCGTCGGCCAAACTGATCGTCAAGAGCAAGTCGATGGTCAGCGAGGAAACCGAGCTCAATCACGCGCTGGAGCATGCCGGGCTGAACGTGCTGGAAACCGACCTCGGCGAGTACATCCTGCAGTTGGCCAACGAAAAGCCTTCGCACATCGTCACGCCGATGGCCCACAAGCCCAAGGAGGAAGTGGGCGAACTGTTCCAGGAAAAGCTGGACATCCCCTACTCCGACGATCCGACCACGCTGACCAAGGCCGCCCGCAAGGTACTGCGTGAGAAGTTCCGCACCGCGGATATGGGCATCATCGGGGCCAATTTTGCCATCGCTGAGACCGGCACGGTGGCCATCGTCACCAACGAGGGCAACGGGCGTTTCTGTTCCTCGCGACCCAAGCTGCTGGTCTGCCTGATGGGGATGGAGAAGCTCATCCCGCAGACGAAGCATCTGCCGGTGTTCCTCAAGCTGTTGGCCAAGAGCGCGACCGGCCAGCGACTGACCTGCTATACGAGTCTCATCACCGGGCCCAAGCGACCGACCGACGCCGACGGCCCCGAGCAGTTCCACTTGGTCATTCTCGACAACGGCCGCAGTAAAGTGCTCGGCAGCCAGTATCGCGAGGCGCTGCGATGTATCCGCTGCGGGGCCTGTCTGAACGCCTGCCCCATCTACCGCAAAATCGGCGGACACGCCTACGAGGCCACCTATCCCGGACCGATCGGCAGCGTGATTTCGCCTCTGTTTACGTCGCTGGCAC
>JBJKSL010000612.1:0-4294 GCA_046704145.1 Phycisphaerae bacterium | reverse complement strand
GTCGTCGTCGGCGAAGATGATGCCGTCTACGCGCATGTCCTTGCGATACGAGCGAGGGATTCGCCACTGGCAGGCATCGATGCGTTCGACAGGGCCGTTGAATGTTGGTTGGGGCATGTTCAGATGTCCACGATGAATTCGGCCTCGTAGCCGCCCTTGGTGGGGTGCAGCCGCAAGCCGTGATAGGTGATTGCTTTGACCTCGCGATCGAAGGCACTGTGCTCGCGGTCGACGGGCCGGCTCTGACCGGAGACGACCAGCCGCTCGGCGTCGAATGTCTCGACCTGCACTGCGGTCATCATGCGGAGATCGCGTTCGAAGACCAGGAGCAACTCCGCCAGGTAGTCGCGCAGCAGGACGGCCTGATCCGCGGCGACGAATTCGAAATGCTCCGGCCTCGGATTCCCGGCGGTCGGCTGCAGATTCCCGATGACGGTATACAAGCCCTCGCCGGCAACGCGCACCAACTCTGCCAAGCTTGGCGCTGTGACGCGTACGCCGAGGTCGGCGGTGTGATCGAGCAGTTCAAATTGCGGTTGCATGCTCTGCCACTCCCCTGGCGTCTGGGACGCCGATGCGTTTCAGGGCGTCACACGGTCACCGGCGTCACAGACGCCGGCTCTGACGCCCAACGCTTTTGGCGATTCCGACCAGATTGTAGGTGGTCAGTGCTTGCTTCCGGTCCGCGGCGACTGAGATGCCGGCACCGCCTGCATATCAGGCCAGTGGGCGACAACCCGGCAGGCGTCGTCCTGCAGTTTTGTGAATGCGGTCACGTCGGTATCGTCGCCGTTCTTGTCGGAGATGTTGTTGAAGACGAAGGATACGGCCATCCACTTGCCCTGGAAAGTCTTGACGTACCCGCTCATGGACGAGACGCCGCCGATGTAGCCGGTTTTGCCGAAAACGTGCCCCTTGAGGTCGGTCATGCGGTCCTTGAGCGATCCGTCGACGCCTGCTGCGGTCAGACTTGCGCGATAGACATCCGCATCGGGTCGAGCGGCCATGGTGGCCAGCACATCGGTCAGAAGCTGAGCACTTACGCGGTTCATGGGGCTCAGCCCCGAGCCGTCCATCGGATGGAACGGGGTATCGTCGATGCCGTTGCGGTTGAGGAAGGCCCGCGCCGCCTCGCCGCCGCTCTTCCACGAGCCGGGCACGTGGCGACCTCGCTTGGCGTCGAACGCCTGGCCGTTGAGCTTGGAGAGGCACTCGGCAAAGAGGTTCTGGCTGTTTTTGTTGATACGCGCGAGCACATCAGTGATCGGCGTCGAATAAACGGTCAGAATCTTGTCGCTGGGCGGCGGCATCACGCCATCCAGAGGCTTGGCCGAGCCGCGAATCTTGCCGGCTACTTCGATGCCCGCTTTGGCCAACTGCACGCGGAAGGCATCCGCGAAAAACGCGCCAGGATCCTCGACGGGCTTGCTTTTCAACTCGGCTTTCGCGTTGCAGGTGCCGCGGAGAACGTAGATGTTCCCGCCGGGGCGTTTGACGATGCCCGGCGAGCCTTTTTCCTTGACGGTTTTGCAGTCGTTGATGACTTCGATGTTCTTAACCGGCGGCATGACCTCGTAGCGCACCGGTTGGCCATCCTCGGTCGGGAACACGGTGATATCGACGCAATTGTCGTTGAACACCAGGCCGGTGACGGGAGCGGCATACCACTGCAGCAGCCAACTCTTCGGCCAGGTGGGATGCACGATGGGGTTGGCCTCGAACTCGCCCTCGTAGTAGACCAAATCGCCGGCGATTCGCGTGATGCCGTGATCCTTGAGGTACTTCGCCCAGTTCTCCAGCATGGTCACCGGCGTTTGGCCGTGAGCCTTCGAGAGTCGCCAATCGCCTGCGCCGGGGTCGCCCGTGCCGATGATCCAGAGGTCGTCGCCATCCTTGGCCAGGTAGGTCTTGAACGAGTGCTGCGGCCCGAAGAGGTCCAGGCCCGTCGCAGTGGTTACCAGCTTGAAGTTGCTGGCCGGCGTGCAGGGCTTGTCCGCGTTGCGCGCGTAGAGCTCGACGCGCTCGGGCAGTTCAAGCACGCGGGCGTGTACCACTGCGCCGCCGGCCTCGTACTTGTTCAGCACTTTGTCCAACGCCTGGGTGAGCTTGGCATCCTCGGCTGATGTTGTGCCGACCGATAAGGCCAATAGGGCGATGGTCCAGCCTACCATGACCCGCGTGCGATTACTCATGATTGTGCCCTCATCATTTGAACATTAAATGACATAGTCCGATGGCTGCCAGTATCCCTGCGGCATCGGCCATCAGTCCAGCTATGAGTGCGTGCCGCGCCTTGCGAATGCCGACTGCGCCGAAGTACACGGCCAGCACGTAGAAGGTCGTGTCCGTCGAGCCGAACACCGTCGATGCGCACTTGGCCTCGAAGGAGTCCGGCTTGGCCTGGATGACGTCTGCCGCCAGGCCCAGCGAGCCCGAGCCTGACAACGGCCGCATCAACGCGACCGGCAGCACATCCGGCGGCATGCCGATCTTCGAGGTGAGCGGGGCCAATTGCTCGGATATGAAGTTGAGTGCCCCGGATGCTCGGAACATGCCGATGGCCACGAAGATGGTGACCAGGTAAGGCAGGATTTGCGTAAAGACGCCGAAGCCTTCCTTGCCGCCTTCCACGAAGCTCTCGTACACCTTCACCCGCTTGAACATCGCGTACACGACGATGCCGAAGAAGATGATCGGCAGGGTCAGCATCGATAGCTGGTCGACTACGAGTTTGAATATCTGTGTGCCGTTCATGCCTGCTCCTCCGTGTTGTCTGACGCTGCGGCCTGCTCGGCCATGGCTGCGATCTCCTCCGGTGTACGCTCTGCCAATGCCGCTCTTACCGAGAAGAACGGCAGCTTGCCCAGCAGACGAGCCATGATCAGGGCGACCAGCGTGGACGCCGCTCCGGTCAGCATGC
Organism: Phycisphaerae bacterium; assembly: GCA_046704145.1. Taxonomy (GTDB): domain Bacteria; phylum Planctomycetota; class Phycisphaerae; order UBA1845; family PWPN01; genus JACQVT01. Next base: position 1,374 of record JBJKSL010000612.1, on the reverse strand, counting down.
AGGTGCCGATGATTTCGAACGGATCGCTGCAGCCTGCGGACTTGCGCACTGCCAGCAGCATGGTCGGCAGCAGGGCGAAGCCTGCCGTGTTGTATGCCAGCAGCATGATCTGCGAGTTGGTGGCGACCTCCGGGTGCGGGTTGAGCGTCTGCAATTCCTGCATGGCCTTGATGCCGAAAGGTGTGGCGGCGTTGCCCAGGCCGAGGATCGAGGTGGTGATGTTCATCAGGATCGCACCGCTGGCCGGGTGCTCTTTGGGGACCTCGGGGAATGCCAGCCGGATGATTGGATGGAAAACCCGTGCGGCCAACTGCACGATACCGGCCTCCTCGCCGACTTTCATCAGCCCCAGGAACAGCACCATCGCCGCGACCAGGCCCAGGGCGATGTTGAATGCTTTCCTGGCATATTCGAAGGCTGAATCAGTGAGCCCGGGCAGGGTCTCCAACAAGCCCTTCTTGAGTGGCTTGTCGTTCAAGGAAAACCGGTACTCGCCGTAGCCGTCGTAGTCCCACTTGAGTGCAAAGCTGTCGCCGGCTTGCGTGGCGGAGATGAACCAGGGGCGATCATGATTCTTCGCGTGTTCGAGCGGGGGGATCAGCAACTTGCCGTCCTGCCAGACCAGCGAGGCGTCGAACACCTTGGGGGCGTCCTTGCCGATGCTGATGGTCACTTTGTTGTCTCCGGGGTGAAGCTGGCTCGCAGGAAGCATGGTGGTAGTCGGCAGGTAGTGCTGAGCCACGCAGGCTGCGAAGGCCGCGACGATCATCAGGCCCCAAATAGTGTTGATGTTGAGCAACCAACGCAGAAGGCGGCTAAGAGAACCCATTCGCAATGCCCTCCTCAAATCTGGACTCAAACCCGTCAGGCGTATTGTGCGAGGCGTACGCGTAAGTCTCTTACGGGCAACGTGTTTTGTGCGGCCGATCGCGGGGGCCATTATACCGAGTTATGGGGCCGAGGGGGGCGTCCGGGCAGGGGTGATCGTTCTGCTGTCTATTGACATGCGGCAGTGATTGTCATAACGTGTCACGCTGTGTCAGAGATGGCGGATGGAGGCAGAAATGAACCTGGCTGTCCGGGATGCGGCAAAACTTCTGAACGTATCAGAGCGGACGGTTTACCGCTGGATTGGCCAGGGCACGTTGCCGGTCTACCGGATCGGCGATCAGTTCCGGTTCAATCGCACTGAGCTGTTGGAGTGGGCTACCTCCAAGCGGATGAACGTCTCGGCTCAGATGTTCGCAGAGCCGGAGAGTGCCGGTTCGGAGCCTCAGCGGCTATCAGACGCTTTGAAGGCCGGGGGGATCTTCTATCGCGTGGAGGGGGCGGACAAGGCTTCCGCTCTCAAGTCGGTGGTCGATCTGCTTCGGC
>JBJKSL010000611.1:0-3016 GCA_046704145.1 Phycisphaerae bacterium | reverse complement strand
CGTACACGATGGATTCCTCGGCGCATTCCGGAGGGATCATGCCTTGCAGAAGCTGGACGCCGCGGCGGGCGGCTTCACTGCGGGACTGTTCGAGCATCTGTACGACTGCCGAGCGCAGCGAAGGTCGGCCGGCGCCGGGTGAGAGTAAGGCCGTCGAGGTGCGGCCTGGTGAATCGAGAAATAGGCAGACGGCCCTGATAGAGTTGCGGTCTGCGGCGATGAGGCAGTGTTCCAGCGTGAGTCCGCGCTTGGCCACGTACCTTTCGAGCACGTCAACGCGCTCGGTGGCCGCCGGATCCGCTGATCCGGCTGAATCGATCAGTCGAGCAAGAGCTGCTCGATGCTCGGTACCATCTTTGGGGGCTCGAATCTCCATTTATGCTTGGCTTTACGTGGTTACATGTCAGGTTTGCCGGTCCCACGTGAAGATCGCTGTCAAAAAGAGCATAGCGCTCTAGCGTGAGCCGGGATGCTCACCAAGGGTGTTTGGCGGCACCTGGGTGAGGAATCCTTCCACATTGAGGTCGCTCTTGGGGACCACGGCGATGGTCCAGGGGCTGGCTGGCTCTGTCCCCGGGGTGCTTTCCGTGCCGGGATAGATCCGCCTCTCCTGGACGCGGATGCGCGAGCCTTGACGCCAGACGCGCGCGATGCGCACGCCCAGTTCGCTGGTCGGTGTGGGGCCAAGGCCTACGATCAACACCATCTGCGTATTGAAATCGACGGGAACCTCGGCGAGCGGAATGCGGGCCAGAGTCTGAGCGTCGCGGACCACGACGTGTGTGCTGCGCATGAGTCGAGAGTAGGTACCGCTAGCCTGCCAGATAATCGGCAGATCTTCGGGCTCCACCGACTCGCGCGCGTTGGAAGATGTAGTGCTAGCGCATCCCGCCAAGCCTGCCAGCAGCATGACTATGGTCGAGCGACCCAGTGAACGGTTGTAAGGTATCGGTTTTTCGCGCATGGCGGGTATCATAACAGATCCTGACCCCGTAAAAGAAGTGGTCGGGTCCGAAGACCCGACCACGGTAATAGGCTGATTTGCCTTTCAGGGTGCAACCGCCCCGCAGAGTGCTGGGCTACTGTTGCACGTCGTTAAGTGAGAAGCCCATCGATTCGACCAGGTCCTGCAGCGAGGCCGGGACGGTGGTCTGGACCTCGCCAGACTCGATCTGTGCGGCCAGCGTCTGAAGATCTGACACACTATTGACGTTGTACTGGTCGAGGAAAGAGGCGATATCGGCGCCCTGCTGGGAGGTCAGAGTGATTGTCTGAAAATCAGCAGGCAGGGACATGCCGATCATCTGTGCCAGGTCGGGCAGATCGTTGGCCAGTGCGACAATCTCGTCACCGGTCAGATCGCCGATCGGCGGATCGCTGGGGTTCGAAGCCAGCTTGGCTGCGCCGGTGACGAACGGCGGAACTGCGGGCATGCAACCGTAGACGAACACGAGTCCGATGGCTGCAAAAAACGACATTCTTCTAATCATGAACTTGTTCTCCTTCCCAAAAAACCAGAAAACCGCAACATCCAGCTGAAAAGCCAGTCTGTTTTCCTCAATGTCTTTGCGTCAGCGTGCTACTGGACGGAAGCGACCAGCACGTCGACCAGATCCTGCGACACGCCCAGAGCCAGCAACTGCTCGCGCTTTTGGGCTTCGGTCAGTGTGGTGTCGGCAAGGATGGCGTCGACGGCGTTGAGGTCGATGACTGTGCCGTCGATGGTGCTGCGGGCGACGTCTTCAGGCGTCTGCAGGCAGAAACCAGCCATCGTGCAGCACAAGCCCAGGGCTGCCAGCATTCCAATCACTGCCAAGCGTGCCCGGCGAGCCATTGTTGACGGACGCAGTTTGAAGCTCATGTGACCTCCTGGCTGAGATGCCGCGGTTCAGAGGGACCGCACAGGCACCAGCCATGAGCCAGGCACGTTCGTGCGATGCGTACACACGCTTAAGCGGGGGTTCTTCCCGCGGAGACGCACCGGGGTGACGGCCCTGGGGCTATCCGCCGCACAAGCACACGAACGTCTGTTAGATCGGAAAATCAGGGCCTGTCGCTTTACTCAAGTCCTGTCGATTAAGGCTCCTATGGCTTGTTTGCCTGGGGAGTGCCAGCTATAGTTTGCAGGCTGTAGCCTGGCTCCTGGTCCGATAACTTGGCGGCATTGTACAAGGTTTCATGGCATGAGCGACAGACTGGACAATGTTTTTTCAGCTCCGCACCCCGACGATCTGGAGATCGGCTGCGGCGGCACCATCGCCCTGCTGGTTGAGCAGGGTTATCGGGTGGGCATGGTGCATATGACCAATGGTGAGCCAACTCCGCGGGGCAGCGTGGAAAAGCGAGTCGCCGAAGCCCGGGCGGCGGCCGAGGTGCTCGGGGTTCAGGTTTGCGAGATCCTGAGCCTGACAAATCGCGAACTCATGGATGGGCCGCCGGCCCGATACGCGGTGGCGACGGTCCTGAGACGGTACCGGCCCCGAATCCTGGTGGGCATGGCCGGCCGAACGCCAGGTGCATCGCCAGACCACTATCAGGGCCAGTTGATTGCGGAGGCTGCGCGGTTCTACTCACAGCTGACCAAGTGGGACGAGCGTTTTGACGAAACTGCCCCCTATCGCGTCGATCATCTGATCTACCGGCCGGTGCCGATCTCAGCGGAACTTCACAACTTTCACGCACGCTTTGTGGTGGATATCAGCTCGACGATTGACAAGAAGCTGGAGGCCATCGCCTGCTACGAGTCGCAGTTCGACAGGACGCGCTTCGATCGCCTGGCCCATCACGTGCGTTGCAACAACGGTGCGGAGGGCGGCTCCTGTGGTTTTGCCTACGGAGAGCTGTACGCCCTGCCGCGTCCGTTGGGCACCAAGGACATGCTTTCGCTCTTCGGCCCCTGGGAAGTGCCTCCGCCATTCCGGTCCGAGCTGGTCCGGTGAGTCCGGAGGTGGGTGGCCAGTTTCTTTGGCATGTCGTAGCCCAGCCGCCCTCGGCTGGGGATTTCGGCTTTGAAGAC
>JBJKSL010000610.1:0-3854 GCA_046704145.1 Phycisphaerae bacterium | reverse complement strand
GCCCAAAGGGCCGCGCTATCCGCGGATGTGCGAAGCCGCAGGCGACAGGAAAAACTGGACGATCGCAACAATATGCGGCGACGGAGATAGCAGATGAGCGCAACCATCAATGAGTCTTTGATTCGAGACGTTGTCAGTGAAGTCCTCAGCCGGTTACAGGGCGGCAATGGTACCGGGGTGGCCGCCCACCGGCCTGGGGACAGTTCGGCTCGTCAGCCGCGTGGCATCGACGGCGTGTTTCAGACCGTGGACGACGCGGTCGCCGCAGCCAAGGCCGCCTTTCAGCAGCTGACCGCGTCCAAGATCGAAGCCCGCGCCAAGGCCATCGAGTGCATCCGCGAGATCGTCATCAGCCAGGCCGACGAACTCGCCCGCTTCGAACTCGACGAGACCAAGATCGGCCGCATCGACCACAAGGTCGCCAAGCTCGTCGGCGTCGGCCAGAGCATCAAGGGCGTCGAGATGCTCACCACAGAAGCCTACAGCGGCGACTTCGGCATCACGCTGATCGAGCACGCACCCTACGGTGTGCTCGGCGTAATCACACCGGTCACGCACTCGATCCCCACGCTGGCCTGCAACGCCATCATGATGATCGCCGCGGGCAATACGCTAGTCGTCAACGCCCACCCGTCGGGCAACAAGTCGGCCCTCCTCGCCACGCAGCGGTTCAACCGGCTCATCCGCGAGCGCACCGGCTTGGACAACCTCATCTGCATCGTAGAGACGCCCACGCTCGAAACCGCCAGCCAGATCTTCAAGCACCCGGATATCAAGGTGCTCTGCGTGACCGGCGGCCCCGGCGTCGTGCAAGCCGCCATGGCCAGCAGCAAGAAAGCCATCGTCGCCGGCCCGGGCAATCCGCCCGTCGTCGTTGACGAGACTGCCGACATCGAAAAAGCCGCCGCCGGCATCATCATCGGTTGTGCGTTCGACAATAACGTACTCTGCATCGGCGAGAAGGAAGTCTTCGTCGTGGCCAGCGTGGCTGACAAGCTGCTGGACGCGTTCAGCCGTCACGGCGGGTATCGCCTGAACGCTCAGCAGATCGACGCCCTCACCAAGGTCGCCATACACAAGGACGAGAAGTCCGGCCACTGGCTGGCGGACAAGAATTTCGTCGGCAAAGACCCGCAGGTGCTCGCCCAGGCCATCGGCGTGAGCATCCCCGCGGGCACGCAGATCCTTTACGGCGAGGTGGACGTCAACAGCCCCTGGCTGCCCTGCGAGCAGATGATGCCCTTCCTGCCGGTCATGCGATGCAACTGTGTCAACCACGCGATCGACATGGCCGTCAAGTTCGAGCACGGCTTCGGGCACACGGGCATGATCTGGTCGCGCAACGTAGAACACATGACCAAGATGGGCAAGGCCATGAACACCACCATCTTCGTCAAGAACGGCCACTGCATGACCGGCCTGGGCTCCGGCGGCGAAGGCTACGGCAGCTACAGCATCGCCTCCCCGACAGGCGAAGGCATAACCAGTCCGCTGACATATACACGTCAGCGACGCTGCGTGTTGGTGGAAAGTCTGCGAATCGTGTGAGGCGAAGGTCTGATGGTTCTAGGCCGGATAGTTGGCAAAGCGATTTCAACGCACAAACACCCCTCCATGACGGGTGTGCGTATGTTGCTCGCTGAACCGGTCGGCGCTGCCTCGCTCGATCCGGTGTTGTGCCTGGACGAACTGGGCGCACGCGCCGGCGACCTGGTCGTCATGAGCAACGACGGCAAGTTCGCCCGTCAGATCTGCAGGGATGAGCAGTCGCCCGCCCGTTGGTGGGTGATGGGAATCATCGACGACGAGAGCGAGATTGAGGCAAAGCTCCCGAAGTCCAAGTAGAACCCTTGGGAGAGTGTCCAAAAGCCCACGGATTACAATCCGTGGGCATCGAGCATCGAGTAAGTAATAGATGAGTCGTCCCGTCGTAACCGCAATCATGCTGCAAGAACTGCTCCGCTCGGGCGCGGAAATCCGCCTGACCAAGGGAGCACTCGTTACGCCGGCAGCGAAGGATTGGCTCAAAGAACATGCAGTCCCCGTAACGTGGGAAGAATGCGCGAAGCCGACCGGCGGCGCGCTGGCGGCCGTGCTCGACGCGTCGCAACCCGAACTGCGGGCCGTGCGGTCCATGCTCGACCGTCGCGGTGTGCTCGCCGAGGTCATAGAACCTGAGGCTGGACGCATCGGCATCGCGGCCGCGACACGAAGGCTATGCAGCAGAATCGCCCGACGCGAAGTGCTGAAGGGCGTGATCTTCGCAACGGATTCAGCCGTGCCGCTGCTCCTGGCCAATAAGTACAGCGGCGTGCGGGCAGGCTACGGCGGCGATTTGCCCATGGTGGAAGAAGCCTGTCGCACGCTGGGCATCAATGTGCTGGTGATCGAGTACCCGCGGCAGAGTTCGTACATGATGACGCAGATGATCGATCGCTTGCTGAAGGGGCCGACCAGCGCCCTGCCGGAGATCGGCGCAGCGATCGACGAGATCGAAAACGGAGGCGGCCGTGCGGATCGGTGAAGTCATCGGCAAGGTGACGCTGAGCGTGGCGGACCCGAAGTTCATCGGCAAGCCGCTGGCCATCGTGCAGCCGCACAACCCCCAGTCGCTGCGCGCGAACGGCATGGGCAGCGGCGAGGTCGTCGTCTGCATCGACGAGCTGAACTGCCGCGTGGGCGACCGCGTAGGCTTTTCAGAGGGCCGCGAGGCCGCCATGCCCTGGTATCCGGACAACGTCGCGGTCGATGCGTATGTCGGCTGCCTGCTGGATGATGTAACGTACGAGACAAAGTAGACATAGCCAAGTTCGTTTAGCCGCAATCCCGAAGGGATGGGCTTTGCATCAAGCGAGTAATACATGGTCAACGAATTCAAAATCAAACAGCAAATCTGCGAGGTCGGCCGAAAGATTTACGCCAAGGGCTTCGCCGCCGCCAACGACGGCAACATCTCTGTGCGGATCAGCGACACCTTGGTGCTCTGCACGCCGACGCAGGTCTCCAAGGGCGAACTCAAGCCTGACGATATCTGCACCGTAGACATGACCGGCAAACAGCTCGCCGGCCGCAAGAAACGCACCAGCGAAGTCCTGCTGCACCTGGAGATCTACAAGCACAACTCCGAGGTCAAGTCCGTCGTGCACTGCCACCCGCCGTACGCCACCGCGTTCAGCGTGGCCGGCGAAGAGATCCCCACCTGCGTACTGCCGGAGTTCGAAGTCTTCCTCGGCCCCGTGCCGACCACCGCATACGAGACGCCCGGTGCGCAAGGTTTCGCCGATACCATTACGCCGTTCGTGAAGACCGCCAAGATCGCGGTGCTTAAGAATCACGGCACGGTGGCCTGGGCTGAGGACGTCGGCAAGGCGTACTGGTGGACCGAAATCCTCGACGCCTACTGCCGTATCCTGCTCATCGCCAAGCAGGTCGGCAACGTTGAACGCATCAGCGACCCCAAAGTGAAAGAACTGCTCGATCTCAAGGAGCGATTCGGCATCACCGGCGATCCGCGCCGACTGCCCAACGCCGACCTGTGCATCAACACCGAGTTCGGCCGCGGCTTTGCTGCCCCCGGTTCCTGTGGCTGCGGGAACTCCAGCAATAACGCCATCGACGCCGCCGTTGCCTCGATCCTCGGCGCGCAGAACAACGCCGGCGAGCAGGACGCCGAACGCCTCGTACAGCAGATTACCGACCGCATCATGGCAGCACTGAAATGACCGGGGTGCCCCCTCCCTTCGCCTCGAAGGGAGGGGGAATGTTTACACCCCTTTTCGAGGTAGCACTATGAAAGCGCGAACTACACTCCCGACGCGCTTACCTCTGCTCTTGCTCACCGTACTGGTCCTCTT
>JBJKSL010000609.1:0-6653 GCA_046704145.1 Phycisphaerae bacterium | reverse complement strand
ACGAAATCACAGGCAGAGAGTTATGCACGAAGACCTGACATACCAAATCCTGGGTGCCTGCTTTGAGGTCTACAACCAGCAAGGCTGTGGCTTCCTGGAGCCGGTATATCAGGAGTGCCTTGAAATCGAGTTGGGCATGCAAACCATTCCCTTTGTTGCCCAGCAGCCCCGGCGACTGGAATACAAAGGCCAGCTGTTGAAGAAGACGTACGAGCCCGACTTCATCTGCTTCGAGCAGGTGATCGTGGAGATCAAAGCCGTTTCAGAATTGGCAGCTGAACATCGAGCGCAGCTATTGAACTATCTGCATGCCACCAATCTGAAAGTCGGCCCACTGGTGAACTTCGGCCATTACCCAAAACTTGAATACGAACGGTTTCAGATTTGAAGTTCTTAGATCTGTGTCGATCTGTGTGATCTGTGGGCAGTTATTTCCACTGGTAACGAGCCAGGTATGGCAACAAACGGCAAAACAACCGACCTCCTCGACGCTGAGTTCATGAGCAAACTCGAGCGTCTCGACGTCGTCACGCGGAAGATCTTCATCGGCCGCATGAAGGGCGAGCGGCGGTCCAAGCGCAAGGGCCAGTCTGTCGAGTTCGCGGATTACCGCAACTACGTGGTCGGCGACGATCTGCGCTTTCTTGACTGGAACATCTACGGCCGCCTGGAGAAGCTTTTCATCAAGCTGTTCTTCGAGGAGGAAGACCTGCACGTCAACATCCTCGTCGACGCCAGCAAGTCCATGGAGTTCGGCGACCCCGACAAGTACCTTTACGCCCGCCGCGTGGCCGCCGCCATCGCCTACATCGGGCTGGCCAACTACAACCGCGTGAGCGTCACCGCCTTCTCTGACCGCTACGGCCCGGAGATGGTCGGCGTTCGCGGCCGCCGCATGATCCACCAGCTTTTGGGCCATTTATCCGGCATCGAAGCCACCGGCGAAGGCAACATGACCGCTGCCTGCCGCCAGTTCGCTATCCGCCATCCGCAGCGCGGCATTGTCCTGCTGCTCAGCGATTTCATGGACAAGGCCGGTTACGAAGACGGCATGCGCTATCTGATCGGCCGCAAGTACGACCTTTACGCCATCCAGATGCTGTCACCCGACGAGATCGAGCCGCCGCTCAACGGCGATCTGCAACTCGTCGACATCGAGGACGAAGACGTAGCCGACATCACCGTGAGCCGCGCCCTGATCAACCGCTACAAGCAGAACCTGCACGCCTACTGCCGCGGCCTGCAGGACTTCTGCACGCGTCGCGGCGTCAACTACATGTTCACCAGCACGGCCGTCCCCTTCGACCAGTTGGTGTTGACCTACTTGCGGCAGAAGGGGCTGTTGAGGTGAGGAGAGCTATGAGCTGTCAGCCGTTAGCTGTTAGCCAGAGAAATCAATCAAGTACTTCTGGCTAATAGCTTAGAGCTGATAGCTAATAGCTTTCTTTGAGGTTTTTCAATGAGCTTTCTCGCACCATGGTATGTACCCGCGATCGCAGCCGGCCTGACCGTGCCGCCGCTGGTACTGCTGTACTTCCTCAAGCTCAAGCGGCAGCGCATACCCATCGCCTCGACGCTGCTCTGGCGCAAGGCGGTGGAGGACCTTCGCGTAAACTCGCCCTTCCAGCGACTTCGCAGCAGCCTGCTGCTTTTCCTGCAACTGCTTATCCTCGCCCTCGCCTGCCTGGCCATCGCCGAGCCCTTCAAGTCCGCCGGCCGCCAGTTCGAAAAAGCCATCGTCCTGCTCATCGACCAGTCGGCCAGCATGAGCACCATGGAAGACGGCCGCACCCGCCTCGACATCGCCAAGGAAGACGCCGCCAGCATCGTCGAGGGCCTGACCCGCGACCAACGTGCCATGATCATCGCTTTCTCTGATCGTGCCCGCGTGCTCGCCCCCTTCACCGACAACAAGAACGACCTCCGCCGTGCGATCGACTCCATCCAGCCGACCGACGTCGCCGGCTCGCTGCAAGAGGCCGTCGCCCTGGCCGAGGCCCATTCGACACCGCAGGGCGAGGGCATCGGCACCAACCAGCAGATCGCACAAGCGCATCTGATCCTCTTCACCGACGGCCGCCTGCCCGACGCCGACAAGGTCGCCGTCCAACGCAGCACCATGGAATTGGTCAAGATCGGCAACGCCACCGAGAACGCGGGCATCGTCAGCCTCGAAGTCCGCCGCAGCTACGAGCAGCCCGCCGATCTCACCGTGCTTGCCCGCGTCCGCAACTTCGGCACCCAAAAGACCCAACGCGACCTCTCGCTGATGGTCAATGGCGTAATGAAGGATGTGCGCACGCTCAGCCTCGCCCCGGCCGGCAAGGCAGATCGACTCAGCAAAGCTGAAACCGCCGGCACTCCCGCTGAAGGCAGCGAAGCCATCGTGCCCTTCGATCTCACTCTCGAAACCGCCGCCAACATCGAGGTCCGACTCTCAGGCAAGGACAGCCTCGCCGACGACGACCGCGCCTTTGCCGTCGTCACGCCGCCGCACCCGCTCAAGGTTCTGCTGGTGACCGCGGGCAACCGCTTCCTCTCGCGGCTTATCGGCGTCATGCCGCTCGACAAGTTCGACACCTGGACTCCGCAGCAGTACCAGGACAACCCCGACGACAAACTCATCGAGAACGGCCGCTGCATCTATGATGTCGTCGTCTTCGATGGTCACTCCACCGACCGCCTGCCGCCCGGAAACTACTTCTTCTTCGGCGGCATACCGCTTATCGACGGCGTCGAAACCGGCGACCTCCGCGAGGGCGACGTGCTGCTCGACTGGGACGACACCCATCCCATCCTGCAACACGTGGTGGTCGAATCCATCAACGTCGTCAGTTGGCGCGACCTGATACTCCCCAAGGAAGCCGTCACCCTTATCGAAGGCACCCACGGCCCCGTGCTATCACTGTTGAACCGCGACCGCCGGCAGTATCTCATCTCGGCCTTCAGCTTCTTCGACGAGAGTCGTACGCACCTCAACACCGACTGGATGTTCAAGGAGGACTGCGTGGCCTTCATGTACGACGCCCTGCGCTTCCTCGCCGGCAGTACGACCCTTGGCGAGAAAACTCCCGTCGCACCCGGCCAGCCCCTCGTCGTACCCGTCTCGCCCAAGTTCAAAACCGTGGCCGTCACCCGCCCCGACGGCACCAGCGACAACATCGCCGTCGGTGCGATGAACACCGCCACCTACTCACGCACCGATCGCATTGGCATCTACACGGTGAACACCGGCATCCCCGACGAAGGCGCCCGCGCCGTCAGCCTGCTCGACGAGCACGAAAGCTTCATCGCCCCCAACCAGGCCTTCCGCATGGCAGCCGGACAGGTCACCCAAACCGGCGGCGGCGAACTCGCCCGCAAACCGCTCTGGCCCTACCTGCTCATGGCCTTGGGTGGTGTACTCCTGCTTGAATGGATCATCTACAACAAGCGTGTGTACGTCTAACGAACAAGTGCCTCTGGTCAGAGCCGGGGTCTGTGACCCCGGTGCCGTGATCTGCGAGCAACGCCAGAACCGGCATTCACCAGCAACTCTGGAAACATCCCTGAGTACTGGCTAGGATTTATCATTGATCTCTCTTCGCATCGCTGCCTGGCCCAGACGTACGTCCAGGCAGCTCAGGCGTCTTGCTCGGAGGTGTGGTATGTCTTCCACCAGCGGCAATGGAAGCGGCAACGGAAATTCGTGCCCGACAGACGACCGGGTCGCTCGACAATCCTCCTACTTCCGCAGCATCCCCGAACTGGCCGCCATCTTCGACGCCCTGCCCCACGTTCAACTCGTACTCAACGAACACCGGCAGATCGTCTTCGCCAATCGTTACGCCGTAGACGTCCTCAAGCTCGACAATCACCAACGCGCTCACGGTCAGTTCCCCGGCGAACTGCTGAACTGCCCGCACGCTTTCGAGCCGGGCTGCCGTTGCGGCGCCACCGAAGCTTGCGAATCGTGCGGCGCCAATCGCGCCATCCGCTTCGCCAACCGTGGCGAACACAGCATCCAAGAGTGCCGCATCCTTCAGCGAAACACCAACTTGGCCCTCGACCTCAGCGTTTCAGGTACACCCGTCACCGTCAACGGCGAGAACTTCGTCGTCCTGACCTTGACCGACATCAGCCATGAAAAACGCCGCCAGAGCCTTGAGCGCGTCTTCTTCCATGATTTGTTGAACCTGGCCACCAGTATCATCGCCTACGCGGCTGTACTTGGTCGCGCTCCTGATGCTGACACCAGCTCCGAAGCCGCCCGCAGCATCCGCCGACTGGTATTCCAGCTAACAGAAGAGATTAAGGCCCAGCGCGAACTGAATGAGGCCGAAAACAACGAGTTGCAGGTCCACTTCGAGCCGGTCCGCACGAGCGAGATCGTGCAGCGTGCAGTCGAGACCTACGGCAGACATGAGATCGCTCGCGACCGCACCCTCATCGTCGATCCCGCTTCGGCCGACGTGGATTTTACCAGCGACAGCGTTCTGCTCGGCCGCGTCATTGGCAACATGGTCAAGAACGCACTCGAAGCCGCCGCCCCGTCTCAGATCGTGACTTTATCATGTCAGTCAGATGGAGAGACGGTCGAGTTCCGCGTTCACAATCCTACCGTCATGCCCCGCGAGGTCCAGCACCAGGTCTTCCAGCGATCCTTCTCCACCAAGGGTCGCGGGCGCGGCCTCGGCACCTACAGCATCAAGCTCCTCACCGAAAGGTATCTAAAAGGCCGCGCCGGCTTCACCAGTACCCCCGAAACCGGCACGACATTTTTCGTCACGTACCCTCGCCAACCTGCGCTGTAGAGACTCGATCCTATTCCAGCCGGAACGACTGCCCCGGCTCCGGCACCGAAACGCTGGCAAACCCCGTCTCACGCATCGACTTGGCCAACGCCTCCGACTGATCCGGCTCGCCATGCACCACGAAGGCCTGCCGCACCTTGCCGGCCAGCGGACGCACCGTTTTGAGCAATTCGTTAGCGTTCGCGTGAGCACTGAACCCGTTGAGCACCTTCACCTTCGCCCGCACGTTGTACGTTTCACCAAAGATCTTGATCTGCTTGGCCTTTTCCACCAGTCGCCGTCCCAACGTCGAGGCCGCCTGGTACCCCACAATTAGAACCGTATTGTGCGGGTTCTCGATGTTGTTCTTGAGGTGATGCAGAATCCGGCCGACCTCGCACATGCCGCTCGCCGAAATAATGATCATTGGCTCGTTGCGGTCATGCAGAGCCTTGCTGCCCTCCACGTCGGGGATGTACTCCACGCCGTCGCAGTCGAACATATCGCCGGTCAACCGACGCATGGCCAGAGCCTCACGATCGTAAATCTCCGGATGCTTGCGGAAGACCTCTGTCGCCTTGATGGCCAGCGGACTGTCAATGATCACCGGCACGTGCGTGTGAATCTTGTTCTGCACCAGCAGTACGTGATAATCATAGATGATCACCTGCGTCCGCCCGACGGCAAACGACGGAATGATCACCTTCCCGCCGCGCTCCACCGTGCGATTGATGACCTCCGCCAACTGATCGCGCATCGACTCCGGGTCTGATGTCACACGCCCGCCGTAGGTACTCTCCGTAATCAGGTAATCGCACTCCGGCAACGGCTCCGGGTCGCGAAGAATCTCCATGTGCGGCCGGCCCATGTCGCCCGTAAACGTGATACGCGTCGGCGGCTGAGATGCCCCGCGATCCACCTCTATCTGCACGTAGACCGAGCCCAGCATGTGCCCAGCCTCGACAAACCGCGCCCGCACGCCCGAGACCACTTCGAAAAACCCGTCCATCGGCCGCGGCTGCATCTGCTTTACGGTCGCCTCCGCATCATCCATGTCGTACAACGGCTGAATGGGCGGATCGCCGCGCAGCACGCGCTTCTTGTTCCAGTACAGCGCATCTTCCTGTTGAATGTGTGCCGAGTCCGCCAGCAGAATCTCAGCCAAGTCGCACGTCGCCGGCGTGGCATATATTGGTCCGGTAAACCCGTCTCGCACCAGCCGCGGCAGCTTGCCGCAGTGGTCGATATGCGCGTGCGACAGCACCACCGCATCGATCTGCCCCGGCGGACAGGGAAATGACGTATTCTTTGTGTTGGCTTCGGAGCGCTTGCCCTGAAACAACCCGCAATCCAACGCGATAGTGTGCCCATTCGCCTCAAGGATGTGCATGGAGCCGGTCACCTCGCGGGCCGCCCCATAAAAACGTAGTCTGGCTTGCATGAACTCTTCCCTTTCGATCCCTACGACGAGAAACTACCCCCATTAGAATCATATCGGCCAGCCAAGTGCCGAGGAATCACACCGAATCAACTTTCAGCACCTCGCAACCCCCCGACTCTGGAACCCTGGAACTTTGGATCCCTGAACCTCTTGAACAGTGAAAGCCCTGCAGCTTGGACCCTTCCTCTGCTTAGCCTCTCCCCTCGCGTCTGCTCTGATCTCGCAGCGCGGGAATCTGCCCACAACTGCCAAACCCTCTGGCCACTTAGAATCAGTCACTGGTTGACAACGTCCACATAGCTCAAAAAGCGGAGTCTTTACCATGACCGATCTGGCGAACGCAGTCGTCGTTATCACGGGTGCTTCCAGCGGAATCGGAAGAGCCACCGCGGTGGCCTTTGCACGCGAAGGGGCCAAGGTTGTCGTCGCAGCACGAAGAA
>JBJKSL010000608.1:0-5211 GCA_046704145.1 Phycisphaerae bacterium | reverse complement strand
TATCGGGCTGATCATCTACTCGCTCTGGCCGGCGCAGACCGATGAAAGCAAGCAGGTTATGCGGCGAATGTCTGGGCAGCGGCGGGAAAGGGAGCAGCCTTTGGCGAACGCTCCGAGCGGCCCGTCTGCAGCCAGGCAGGTGCTCGACAAGGTCGCGCCCTATGCGATCAAGCCGGTGATGCCCAAGAGCGATGAAGAGATGTCCACCCTGCGGGAAAAGCTCGCTCAAGCGGGTTTCCGCCAGGAGTCGGCCACTCGCTACTTCCTGGCGAGCAAAACCATCGCCGGCATTGCTTTTATGGGCTTGGCGGTCGTGATGGGGTTTGGCCGCGGTATGGAAACGCGACAGGTCATCAGCATGGCCGCTTTCCTCGGCGGCTTGGGCTTCATGTTCCCCAACCTGTGGCTGGCTGTCGCTCGCAAACAACGTGCAGAAAAGATTCGCAACGGCTTGCCGGATTCGCTCGATTTGCTGGTCGTGTCGGTTGAGTCAGGCTTGGCCCTCGATGCGGGAATACAACGCGTGGGCGACGAGATGCGGCACGTGCATCCTGACCTGAGCGAGGAACTGCAGATCACAACCCTCGAAGGACAGATGGGCGTACCGCGATCGGAAGCCCTGGAGCACATGGCCCGTCGTAGCGGCGTGGAAGAGATGCGGGCACTCGTCGCGGTGATTTCCCAGGCGGAGAAGTTCGGCACGAGCGTGGCCAAAGCGCTTCGGACTCAGGCGGACACCCTGCGCACTAAGCGCCGCCTGCAGGCTGAGGAGCGAGCACAGAAGACAACCGTCAAACTGATGGTGCCGCTGGTGCTGTTCATCTTCCCCTCGATTTTCGTCGTGCTGGTCGGCCCGGCAGCGCTTCGCATGATCGAGGCCTTCAGCAAGGGCGGTGCACTGAGCGGAAACTAACACGCATTCGCGTGTTTATGTACGCGGCGGATGGCGCAAATTCTCTTACGGACAGTGCTTTGGCCGTCGCGGCGGGCACAAATTGTAAGTGCGATTGGTGTGACAAAAAAAGCTATTAGCTGTTGGCAAGAGAACAAGAGAGAAAGAAAAAGGCACGCCGGACTGTTAGGGTCCAGCGTGCCTCTTTTTGCTTGTCTTCTGGCTGACAGCCAATAGCTGGCAGCTTACGGCAAATGCCCTAGCTTGCCTTCGCCACAGCTTCGGGCTTGTAGTCGCGTTTGAGCGGCTTGACGATCAGGCCGTTGCGAATGGCCTTGGCGCTCACCTGGATACGCACAACCCTGCCGTCGATCACGGCGCGAACCTTCTGGATGTTCGGCTTGATCTTGCGCTTCGTCTTGCCGGTGACCTTGCGGCCGACGCCACCCAGGTACTTGGCCTTGCCGCGGTGGGCGTATTTGCGGCCGACAGTCGTTCGCTTCCCGGTAAAGTGGCAGACACGAGACATTACACACCTCTATATTGCAGATCCTGACGATTCAGAGCCGCGCATTATACCGCAGCTCCCGCGGATTACAACAGGGGCGGCTCTGCAGTAAACCAACTTCGCGGCCGCCACCGGGCCGGCAGGTGCCCCATCCCCCTTCGCTTTGGAAGGGGTGGGGTATACGCTACCCTAACCAACTCCGCGGCCACTTGCCAGGCCAGCACATCTGCCCAACGTGCCAAAACTGGCCAAAAGACGTAAGTCTAGGTCCCGCAAGGCGTTACGATAGAAGGAAGGGCGGTGATACCCCCAGATGCTCGCCGAAGCTACAGACCGAGGCTCAAGGGGCCGATATCGAATATGCAGGCTTGTACCCGCGTCCAGAACGAGGCTGATGGACGGGGACGCCGGCGAAAAGGACCCCGTGCCATGAAAAAAACGCGGAACAACCCGGCGGATACGCCCATTGTGGATGGCTTTGTCGAGCGGCCAAACGATTCAGTGAGCCTGGATGTGCTCTGCCGGCGGGCTGAGCGGCTGATCGATTCGGTCCGCATGATGGGCGAGCAGGTGGACAGGATGTTCTCCCGCCCAAACCAGGCCATCGCCGAGGCCAACGAGGCAGCCAAATCCCTGCTCGAATTGCGCGGCCAGATCGAAGAGAAGCTGGCCGAGGCCCGCCAGACGGAGCAGTCCATCGTCGGGCGGACGGATGAGGTCAGATCCCTCATGCCGTCGATCGAGCAGTCGGCCCAGGGCCTCATTCAGCGCGTTCTGCGTGCTCGAGAGCTGACCGATGCGTTCGGCAAGCTGATGGATACGGCGGCTGAAAAGGTCGCCCAGGTCGAATCGGCAGCCGGCGAGGCCCGCAAGGCGCGTGAGGCGATCGCCACGGCCATGGCGGAGCTTTGCCGCGTGCAGAAGGCCGCGGACAACTGGGCCGGCTCGGTGAACGGTCTCACCGCCAAGTACGGCGAACTCATAGCGGCCGGAAACTCCGGTGCTCAGCGGCTGCGGACGCTTACCGATGCGGGCGAACGCCTCCGCGAATCCGTCCGCGAGGACATCGTCGCCCTGCGCGAATTGCTGCGCGAGTCGCGCGTGGAACGAATCGCGTGGGAGCAGTTGCTGAGCCGCATGCCGGCGGGACTGATCACCGCCAAGCCGACGGCGGCAGTTGAGGTGCCTCAGGCCGCAGAGCAGTCCGTCCCGGCGGCCTTGGCGGGGCGGGTACGAAAGCTGGCGGACCTGGTGCGGCAGTCCGCGGCTACACCGGCTGAACACGAAAAGAAGGCGGTCCCACCGACCGCATCCAGACTAACCACGCCGGCCGCACAGGAACTGGTCAAGAACGCCCGCGACTGAGCGGCCTCGCGAAGAAGCTGTCCGCAGATTGCACGGAGCGGATGGCCAACAGGGTGAGCGCCACATAGACTTCACCATAACGCCGGAACCGCCACGATAAGTAACGGACCTCTGGCCAGAACACCCATATTGCGGTACAACAGACCCGCCAACTGTCGGCACAAGGAGTACCGTGATGGCCGCCTCCAATTCGTCGCTTCGTACCGTTTCGATAGCCGTTCTAACAGCGACTTTGCTGCTTGTGCCCGCTCGCAGGCTGTGGGCGGAGGCGCCACGGCCGAATGTACTGCTGATCATGGCTGACGACCTGAACGTGTCCGTCGGCTGCTACGGTCACCCATTGGTAAAAACGCCGAACATCGATCGCCTGGCTCAGCGCGGCCTACGCTTCGACCACGCTTACTGCCAGTTCCCGCTGTGCGGGCCGAGCCGAAACTCCATGCTCACCGGCCTGTACCCCAACAGCGAAGGCATCCTCGGCAACGGCCAGATCTTCCGCGAGACCATCCCCGACCACCACCCCCTGCCGGAGACCTTCCGCCTTGCGGGCTACTTCGCCGGCCGCATCGGAAAGATGTATCACTACGGCGTCCCTAGCGCGATCGGGACTAACGGCCACGACGACCCCGGCTCCTGGGAACTGGAAATGAACCCCGCCGGCTGCGACCGCCTGCTTGAGGAGGGCGATATCTACTCGCTGACTCCCGGCAAGTTCGGAGCCTCGCTCAGTTGGTACGCATCACCGCGCGGCGACCTCCAGCACACCGATGGCATGCAGGCTTCCGACGCCGTCTGGATTCTCGAGCACTGTGCCCAGGACAGGAGTCGGCCGTTCTTCCTCGGCGTAGGCATCTTCCGCCCGCACACGCCTTACGTCTCGCCCAAGAAGTACTTCGAGGGTTACCCCAAGGAGGAGATGCCCGTCGTCAAGGACGTCCCCGAGGATCAGAAGGATATCCCGCCGTTGGCCCTGGCCAGCCGCAAGCCAGAGCAGGACGCCATGAGCGACGACCTGCGCCAACAGGCCGTGCAGGCCTACTTCGCCAGCATCAGCTTCATGGATGCCCAGGTCGGCCGCGTCCTCGATGCCCTCGATCGTCTGGGCTTGGCTGACAACACCATCGTCGTATTCACCAGCGATCACGGCTATCAACTGGGCGAGCACGGCCTCTGGCAGAAGATGAGCCTGTTCGAAGAGAGTACCCGCGTGCCGCTGATCATCGCCGCTCCCAAGGTCGGAAAGCACAACGCCGTCGCGAACACTCCCGTCGAACTGCTCGACCTCTATCCGACACTGCTGGAGCTATGCGGAGTTAAGGCTCGCGACCACCTGCAGGGCCAGAGCCTTGTGCCGATGCTCCGCGATCCGTCCGCCACCGGCCGCGGCTGGGCGTTGACCGAGATAACGCGCCGCGCAAAGAAAGGCCGCTGCTTTGGCTACACACTGCGAACGCCCAAGTGGCGCTACACCGAATGGGACGAAGGCCGCCAGGGCCGCGAGCTCTACGACCACGACAAGGACCCGCACGAGCTGACCAACCTCGCCACCGATGACGCCTACGAAAGCACGATCAAACAGCTTTCCTCGCAGCTGAAGGCATCCGTAGCCACAACCTTCCCCAAGTCCGGCCGCACACCCGAACTTCACCCCGGCCTGTGGTCGCCGAACCTGACCCGATGAGAAAAAGGTGTCAGATGAGAAAAAGGTGTCAGGAAGAATTTACAGGTCCTTTCCGCGTCCCCGTTCCGACAGTCTAACTCCGTCCCCGTTCCGACGGCCGTCCCCGTTCCGACTGTCCGCGGCTTCCGAGATAGTAGAATGTCCCCTTCGATCGGTTCAGTCTGTCCTGCCCCCTTTGTCTATCCCAACATGTTTGAACAGACAATCGCGGTGCAGGGTGAAGTACTCGGGGAAAGTGGACCCGGTCCGGATGTCGTTGATAGTGTGGTCGGCATGAGGAATAACTCTAATCACCACATCGTGATTCTTCGCCTGGGCCAGCGAGGTTCTCCATACGTCTGCGCTTTCTTTCGCAGGGACCAGCGGATCCGATTCACCGAAAATGGCCAGGACTGGGCAATGTACTCCGCGTAACGCTGGCACCGGATCATAATCCCATATCAGCTGCCAGTGTCTCTCGCAACTGGGGCGCTCCCAAAGAACCTCGTTGTACCAGGGCTTGCCGCACGCGGCCTGATGAGCAGCTTTAAGCTCAGCCCAGCCGCTGTCTGTCCGCACGCACTGGAGATACCTGTCGTAAAAGGACAGTGCTTCGCGAATGTCCGAATCGGGAAGACCCATGGCCTTCAGCCGGTGTTCCAGCCGAAAGCGGTCCTGTGCTCCCGGCGTGATGCCCGGCCCGGAGACACTGATAATGAACGCCACATCCTTGCAACGGGCAGCAGCCAGGCTCACAATCCACCCGCCCTGGCTGATGCCCCAGAG
>JBJKSL010000607.1:0-2753 GCA_046704145.1 Phycisphaerae bacterium | reverse complement strand
TAGCGCCCGGGTCCTTGCCGCCGTGGCCAGGATCAATGACTATCTGCCCGCGGACTGGTCCGGTCACGGTGGGTGGAACCGGCTCGGTCAGCGGCTGCATGATTTGCGGCTTAGGGATGGGAACACCCGCCCGCGGAACCAGGAACCTGGCTATCTGACCCTCAAGCTCCTGCGGGATCATAACGTCGCCGTCGCACCTGTAGATGCTGCCCGTGTCGCCGACCTGCACGGAATTGACAAAGACCTCTCCGCCGGGGTCCGGGTACACCATGACGAGATTGCCTCTGCTATCCCCGCACATGACAAACGTGGATGAATCCTCAATGCGCCTAAGCCCCAGGTGCTGCTGCACGCTCGTCAGACTTATGTGTTGCGGCGGAAGCAACGGATGAGGATTGTTCGGCGAGACACCCGCGCACCCACCAACAACGGCGAATGAAAGGACCAAGGCGCCGAGCGTTCCCATGCGAACGTATTGCATTAGCAACCTCCCTGTTGCCGGCTGCATGATACCGCGGTCAACTGCCCCCGGCAAGCACGACCCACAAAAGAAACGCAACCCAAGCGGCGAAAATCACCAGCACCGCGATGACGACCCATGGCGAGCGCTTGGCCGCACGGTCGGGAATGCCATCCACCACATCCTTGGGTTCCGTCGGCTCGGGCTCTTTCTTGTGATGTTTACTCATTCCTTAAGCTCAAACTCGTAGGAGCCGCAAAACGCCTGCTCGAAACGGAACACATCACGGAAATCCTCGAGGCTGTCCTCGTCGGTCTTGCGCATGTAGTTGTGCTCGATCAGCAGGTACACCATCTGTCCGAAATCCAAAGTCGCGTGGACGTTCCAGCGCGCCAGCACCGTCCTGGCCAGCAGGCCCCACCGTTCGATGGCCAGATCACGCAGCGCCTGGCACAACTGCTGGCCGCTCACATGCCGCTGCACGCCGGGCTTCTCTACCTGGCCGTGGACGTCCTTGACGGCCTTGGACAGGCCCTCCCGCAGGAAGGCAAACGCGGCCGGACTGTAGCGACCATCCTGGCTGATCACGGCTTCAATCGGAATCTCAGGCTTCGGAGTTTCTATCGACATATTGGGCTCGCTGTCAGTACGCGAATGTTACGCCGGCTTATCATCCTTTCGCGGAAACATCCCGGCTCCTTTGGCCACCTTGGTTCCTGGAGCAAGCAGGCCCCATCGGGCAAGTTCGCCAAGGTTCTGACCCGCCGGAACCTGGTAGCCAAGCTGCGCCAGGCCGAGCGCGGCAGTGCTCGGCATCACTGGAGTCAAGTATAGCAGAGCAATCCTCACCGCCTCAGCGCAGGTATACAGGATCGTGCCCAGACGATCCCGCTGGGATGGGTCCTTGGCAAGTTTGAACGGGGCAGTGAGATCGATGTACCTGTTTGTGGCATCCACGAGGGCCGCGACGCCATCCAGATACAGATGGAATTCGCAGGCGGCGATGCGGCCACAAGCCTGCGACTGCAGAGCCACCGCCGCCTGACGGACTGGTTGCTCGACATCCGTGGCGGCGCCCTCGACCGGCACCTGCCCGCCGAAGTACTTCTCGATCATGTTCACCGTTCGCGACAGCAGGTTGCCAAGGCCGTTTGCGAGTTCGGCGTTGTATCGCTGGCGGAGCATCGTCTGCGAGAAATCGCCGTCGGTGCCGAACGCGACCGCACGCAGCAGGAACCAGCGATACACATCGACGCTGTACTGGCTGCATATCTCGGAGATCGTATCGCGGCTGATGAAGTTGCCCAGGGTCTTGGACATCTTCTTGCCTTCGCTGGTCCACCAGCCGTGCGCGAAGACGCATCGCGGCAGCTCGATTTCCAGCGCCAGCAGCATGCACGGCCAGTACACCGTATGGAACCAGAGAATGTCCTTGCCGATCAGGTGCACGTCGCACGGCCAGAAGCGGGCGAACTTGTTGTCGCATGCATCGCCGATGGCCGGCAGCCCAAGGGCAGTGTAATAGTTGCTAAGCGCGTCGATCCAGACGTACACGCTCTGGCTGTCGTCGTTGGGCATCGGTATGCCCCAGCCGCCAAGCTTCTCGCGAGCGCGCGAGATGCAAAGATCCTCCACGCCCTGCGCCAACTTGCTGAGCACCTCGTTGCGGCGGGCCTCCGGCTGGATGAAGCCTGGATTAGCCTCGATGTGCTTCACGAGCGCCGGCACCCATTTGCTGAGCTTGAAGAACCACGCCGGCTCGCTATAGCGGACCAGGGGCTTTCCGTTTATCGCACTTTTGTATTCGCTTTCCCGGGCGGTGGACTCCGTGACGAATTCTTCCTGGCCCTCGTCGTACCAGCCCTCGTAGCTGCCGCGGTAGATCTGGTCCCTCTCGGCAAGGCGGCGGATCAGCTCCTGCACACGCTTCTCGTGTCGCGGCTCGCTGGTGCGGATGAAGTCGTCGTTGGAAATCTCCAGGTCCTTCCACAGCTCCTGGAAGTGGACGACGACGCTGTCGGCCAGCTCTCGGGGGCCAACACCCTTCTCGGCCGCCGCCTTGACGATCTTGATCCCATGCTCATCCGTGCCCGTCAGAAACCGCACATCCTGGCCCTGCGCCCGCCAGAACCGCGACAGCACATCCGCGGCCACCGTCGTGTAAGAGTGGCCGATGTGCGGCTTATCGTTCACGTAGTAGATCGGAGTCGTTACGTAGAATGTCTTGCTCATAGCCCCACTAGCCTCAGGTTAGACACCACAAAATTCAAGAAAACTTAGCGGACGTGTGGTC
>JBJKSL010000606.1:0-2695 GCA_046704145.1 Phycisphaerae bacterium | reverse complement strand
GATGGTCTCGCGGCTCTCAACCACCGTGCGGTTGTGTGTGGCCGTCATGGGCATGCTCTCAACCAGTGCCCGCGGCGAGACCAGCGAGATCGTCTCGACGACATTGACGTCCTGCGTAGGCTGCGGGGCGGACCATCCCCCGTTGCCCGCCTTCCCCGGCCCCGATGAGCCCCAACCGTCACCCGACCTCTTCTTGCGTTCGACCATGGACAGACTTCCTGTTGGAATACGCCAATGCGTATAAGCGCCTCGGAAGAAACTCAACTCAACAATAACTTGCGGACGGCCCAGATCCAAATCCGCCCCCGCAGACCAGTCCCAGCTTATAATGTGGTTTACCGGGTGTGTTCATACGTAGGAGGCGTTGTGTTCCGCCATCTGACTGACAAAGGAATCCTTTCTCTTTCGCTGCCGTTATCGGCCATGCTCTTGTCGCAAACCAGCGCGCAGAACGCACCGCTGCCGGCTCCGGAGTTTCCCAAGGTCGAATGGCTCAATACCGACAAGCCGCTGAGCCTTGCCGATCTTCGCGGGCAGGTTGTGCTGCTCGATTTCTGGACCTATTGCTGCATAAACTGCATGCACATCTTTCCGGACCTGAAATACCTGGAGGACAAGTACCGCGGCCAGCCGTTCGTGGTCATCGGCGTACACTCCGGCAAGTTCAGCCAGGAGAAAGACCTCCATAACATCCGCCAGGCCATTCTGCGGAACGACATAACGCATCCGGTGGCGGTGGACAGTGACTACGCCATCTGGAACGCCTACCACGTGAACGTATGGCCGACCCTGGTGGTCATCGATCCGCAGGGTAACATCGTTGGGGCGGTCACCGGCGAAGGGCATCGCGAGTTGCTGGACAAGACCATCGGCCAGGTGCTCGCCCAGGGACGCATTAAGGGCACTCTGGCGGCGGCTCCGCTCGAGTTCAAGCTGGAACGCGAAGCCTTCAAGCCGGGCGTGCTGGATTTTCCCGCCAAAGTGCTGGCCGACGCTGCCGGCGGCCGACTGTTCATCAGCGATACCGGTCACAACCGTGTGCTGGTAGCCGACCTGCGAGGCCGCGTGCAGGTGGTCATCGGTTCCGGCGAAGCGGGTTTGGCGGACGGCCGCTACGCAGATACGCGATTCCATCAGCCGCAGGGCCTGGCGTTATCTGAGGACGGCAAGACGCTTTACATCGCCGATACTGAGAACCACGCCGTGCGCGCAGTTGAACTCGATGATCACACGGTCAGCACGCTGGCAGGCACAGGCAAGCAGGCGCAGAACCACCGCCCAAATGGTGTTGGCAAGCAGGTCGGTCTTAGCTCGCCGTGGGATCTCGCCCGCGTTGGCGACAAGCTCTATATCGCCATGGCCGGTACGCACCAGATCTGGATCTGCGACCTCAAGACAAAACGGGTCACGGCTTTCGCGGGCACCGGCAGAGAGGCCTGCATCGATGGCCCCGCACGCTCGGCGGCCTTCGCTCAACCATCGGGCCTGGCCACCGACGGCAAGCACCTCTATGTAGCCGACGCGGAAAGCTCCAGCATCCGCGTGATCGATCTCGGCAGGCACACCGTGCGGACGCTGGCCGGCAGCGGAGAGCTTTTCGGCTTCGGCAGCCAGGATGGTGTCGGCCCACAAGCACGATTTCAGCATCCGCTCGGCGTGGCCCTCGACAGCAAACGGCTGTTCGTGGCCGACAGCTTCAATCAGCTCATACGCAGTATCGATATCAACTCAGGCCAAGTCGGCACCTTCCTCGGCACCGGCAAGCCCGGCCCGGGCACCGCCGACGCCATCAGCTTCTACGAGCCCGGCGGCATAAGCGTGAGCGGCAACACGCTCTACATCGCCGACACCAACAACCATCGCATAATCGCGGTGGATATTCCCTCCAAGAAAGTGCAGGTGCTGCAGGTTGTAGCGCCATCCTCCGGCCCCGCCTGAGGACACGGACGAAGCTCGACGGCACGTCGCACAGGGCATAACATAGCGGCAACCAACACCGTCCGGGGTTACCTGCCCAGGAGGGATCTACATGCATTGTCGTCGCGGATTCGTTGCGGTGATCGTTCTGGCCTTGGTGAGCGGAGCTTGCGGAGCTGCACCAAAGGCGCCGAAAGCGGGCACAGGCAAAACGCCGGCCCGGGTCGCCCGGCACGTCAAGATCCACGGTGTGGTTTACGAGGATCTCAACGCAAACGGCACACAGGACGCGGGCGAACCGGGCCTGCCTGATATGACCGTCAGCGAGGGCGTGACCTGGCAGAAGACCAGGCCTGACGGCACGTTCGACCTCGCTTGCGATGAGGATGTCAGCGGTGCGGTGTTCGCGTTCACACCTTCAGGATGGCGGGCGAGCGGGCAGTTTTACATCATTGCAGATTTCGACGGTTACGATGGCCGACAGCAAGAAGGCAAGATTGGCCTCGTGCGGGACGCAACCCGCAACGCCGACCGTTTTTGCTTCGTACAGTTGACCGATCTGCACGTCACAAATTCGGCAGAGACGCTGCGCACTTTGACCGAGGATCTGAAAGTCGTAAACCGGCTTTCCGATACGCCGGCGTTCATCGTGGCCACCGGCGATCTAGTTAATGCGGGCAAAGAGACGAACCAATTCGCCGCTTACAGGAACGGGCTCACAACGGCGCGGTTTCCATTCTACAACGTGGTGGGCAATCACGACTATGCCGGCAAGCTC
>JBJKSL010000605.1:0-4296 GCA_046704145.1 Phycisphaerae bacterium | reverse complement strand
GTGTGGGACCGGCATCTTGCCGGTCTCAGGATTTCGCCGCGTGGCGAGCCTCCCACCGCTCCTCCATCTCCGGCCGGCGAAGATAGAGCGGGACGAGGTCGCGGGCCGCGGTGTACTGGCCGGACGCAGCCATTTCGAGACCGACGGCAAGCACGTTCTCCGCACGGCCCCGCCAAAACTCCTCAGGCAGAATCGTGGCCCCGGCAGCCTCGATGGCAGGGCGGTGGCGGGGGATGCCCTCACCCAGAACCGCGATCGGCTGCAGGCAGCGCGAAAGAAACTCGCGCGGCTCAGCCAGGCACGCAGGGGAGACCTCAACATAGCGGTCGTGTTCGAGCTTGTAACAGGCGGTGTATACCTGGGCGCGTTTGGCATCGACGATCATGGCCACGTGGGCAGGCTTGGCGGCCAGTGCATTGCGGGCCAGAGCGTGCATGGTGGGCACGGCGACGATACGGCAGCCCACTGACCAGGCGAGCGTACGCGCCACACTCACGGCAATGCGCAGCCCGGTGAAGCTCCCCGGCCCGATGGAGATAAACACGTCGGTTAGCGAGTCAGCCGGCCAGCCATGTTGAACGAGCAACCGTTGCACCGCGGGCATCAGCTCGCCGGCGTGCCGTACGTCCACCGGCAGTTGCTCGGTTGCGAGCGGACCAGCCGGCGTACCGATGGCGACGCTGCCGGTCTGGCCGGAAGTCTCCAGTGCGAGAATGCGTGCTTGCGAATCGAGCATGCGCACATTGTAGACGACAGCAGCAACGCGAGCGAGCCGCGGGGGTTATACACCACAACGAGCCGCCGGGTTTGCACGAACACGAGCCGCGGGGTTTACTGGTCACGGCGTAGCCTTGGCGAAGCCGGAGCCCCGCGCATCCGCGCGGATACAGCTTGCGGACATCAGTACCCCCCGCACTCGTACGCGGCGTCGAACAAAGCCACGATGTTCTCCGCAGGCACGCCGGCCTGGATGTTGTGCACGTTGTTGAACACGTAGCCGCCGCCTGGCTTGAAGGCCGCCACGTTACGCGCGACGTGCTCGCGGATCTCGGCCGGGCTAGCCGTGGGCAGCACGTGCTGAGCATCGATGCCGCCGCCCCAGAAGGTGATCTGCTTACCGAACTGTGCCTTGAGTGCCGCCGGCTCCATGTTGCGGATGCCGATCTGCACGGGATTGAGGATGTCCACACCGTTGTCGATCAGTTCGGGTATGTAATCGATGCACGAGCCGCAGGTGTGGTACCAGACCTTGGCCTTGGTCAGCGATTTGATGTGCTGTACGAGGGCCTTCTGCCGCGGCTTGACGATGGCCCGGTAGATCTCCGGGTTGAACAGCGGGCCGCGCTGCCCGGCGAGGTCGTCGCCGATCATGACCACGTCGACGAGGTCGCCCACCTCAGCCATGAACCCGCTGTAGAAACCTTTCCAGTAGGCGAGCATGCGGTCCAACAGGGTCTCGCAGAGCGTCTGATCCATGACCAGATCCATGAACCACTGCTCCAACCCGCGAAGATACCAGCAGTACTCGTACACCACGCCGCCGATGCCGGTGCACACCGCGTAAGGCGTCTCCTTGCGCAGCCGCAAAGCCTGTTCGCGCAGGCCGGTGAAGCGCGTGGGGTCGGCACCGTTGGGGAACGGATACTCCGCGATCTCCTTCACCGTCGCCTTGGCAAGCGGATGATGCGAGAGATCGAGGTACTTCTGTTCATCCTCCGGGCACGACCACACCATGCCGAACTCATCCTTCAGGTCGAGCCAGCTGCGGCCGTCGCGCTCGTTCTTGACGATGCCGCCTTTGAAGCTGTCCGGGCCGTGCGCCACGATGTATCGCGTGTCCACATGAAAGCGCTGCAGCACTTCCTCGCAGGGCTTGGCCAACTGCTGCACGGCGTCCAGAATGGTGATCTCATCCTTGATGCCGAGATGGGCCAGCAGATCCGCGTAGGCCAAGCGATGAATGCCGGTCTGGAACCCGCCAAGGTCGATGGGCACGCGATCGGGCACCTCGTGATTGACGGCCTTGAGGATACGCTCACGACTGGTCATGGTCTCTTTCATGCTCAATCCTTATTCGGGAAGAATCGAACCACAGAGACTTTTGGCCCGCAGATGAAGCAGATAAAACAGATCGAGAGAGACGACCGACTGGGAAAACCGCTGGCACGGGCATCCCTCTCCGGCCTCAAGTGCAAAAGGCTTCAGCTTTCCAACTTTACATCTGCCTTTACTTCAATCTGCTTAATCTGCGTGATCTGCGGGCACCGTTCTTCCTCTGTGCCTCAGTGGTTCAACGAATCCGCTGTCTGTTTTACTGCTTGACGCTCTTGAGCACAAACGGCTCGAACAAGCCGTAGCCCATACTGACATATTTCTTGCCCGCCGGCGGTCCGTTGCCCGGTGCGATATTGAAGCTGCCGGGGCCGACGAGACCACCCTGCTCGTAGTGGCTCGGGCCAAGCGTATTGCGCAGCGTGCCGAATACGATCACCTCAACCTCGTTGCTGCCGGTCACGATCTCGTCGGTGACATCGCACTGGAAAGGTTGCCAGCCGATATAGCCGGCCGTCTTGCCGTTGACCACGACCTTGGCCACGCTGCCGTACCAGTCGGGAATCTCCACCCGGTAACGGCCGTTCTTCTCTGCAACCTCGAACTTCTGCTTATATGAGACGCGATGCCCGTAAAGTCGGCAGCCCTGCTCGTTCCACGGACCGAAGTGCAACGGCTGATCGGGCACAATGGCAAAGCCGCTGTCCGCCGGCCGCAGTGAGAACTCGCCGACGATGTACGCCGCCTGCAGTTCGTGAAACACCGTCAGCGGCGAGGCTTTGATGGTCAGTGTGTTCTCGCCAGGCTTGACCGCACTGGCGATATCGACCTTGCCGAAGCATTTGTCCAGCCACCAGCCGTCCGGCACGGCGGTGACGACCTGCCCGTTGCAGGCGATGCTGTAAAGGTCCGGCCGCTCGACCACTGCAAAAATCGAGGTCGGCACCTTGTCTTCAATTACGAAGCGATAGCTGGCCTCAAAGCCGCTGTCTGCCGGGAAGGTCTTGCTGACCAGTTCATCCTTGTACTGCACCGCCCCCGCCCACGGATTGCCCGGCAGGCCGTACTTGCTGAAGATCCAGTTGGCAGCCTTGGGAGCGTACGCACCCTTCTGCGTTTCCCCGGCGCAGGTCACGTCAACATAATCGAGCGTGAGCACATTGGGGTCGAGGCGGCGAATCTCGAACTGCGTCGTGCCAGCGACCTTCTCAGTTCGCGGCGGCGGTACGGTGGCCAGTTGCCCCTTTTCCGTCGGCAGGAACAGCAGCAGACTGCCGCAAGGAGCCAGATCGTAGGTGGCCTCCACCGCTCGGCCGATGCTGTGAGCGGGGTAGGCGTCGATCTTGCCCGTCTCGATGTTCCACTGCTCGATATTGCCGGCCCGAGCACTGGATATGGTGCCGATAGCACGCTTCTCAGTGTTGGCATTGGCCAGGAACACCAGTTCACCATCGTCCAGCACGCGTCGCATGTGGAAGAGCCGACCGCTGGCCGCCGGCGAGGGCCTGATGCCAAAACCCGTGGCGAATTGGCGCCCGCGGATGACTTTGAGCACGTCCTTCGCGGGCAGCCTCAGCCAACTGGATTGTTTTGTCAACTCGCTCACCGCAGGCGAGGGGCGGGCGTCAACCAACGTGGGCGGCTTGTCGCAGCAGACGACCGTGCCGCCGGCCTGCAGAAACTTCTCCAGCAACTTCACGGTGGTGGACTCCAGCGTCTCCGTCAGCGGCGGAAGTACTACGACTTTATATCGGCACTTGCCCACCACCAGGCTCTTGCCCTCGACCGAACCGTGGCGCGCGATGATATCCTCGTCGCCGATGTCATACTCGACTTGGCCCTGTTCCCAATCGCTGATGAGTCCCTCAAACGCGCTGCCGACCTCGTCCAGATGCTTGTCGCCCTGCTCGGTGTTGTACATCCACGCGGTGGTGGTCGGCTCGATGAGCAGCACATCGTTCATCTGCCGACCCGCTGCCAACGCTGCAGAGAGCCGGGCGAAGTACTCGGCGGATACGTGGTAGCCTTCCCACCATGGTTCGTGATACGAAAAAGATTGCGGATGGTCGAACTTGCGGGCCCCGCGAATGCTGATGTACGACAGGTGCGGATCCAGCGTGTTGACGCCCGTCGCATAGAGCCAGTCGCCGATCCGCTTCATGTCCTCAAAGCGGCACTCCCAGCCGCCGGCACCGTAGGCCTCGCAGAGCGTGCGCGGCCGACCCAACTGGTTGGCGACGCTGG
>JBJKSL010000604.1:0-2659 GCA_046704145.1 Phycisphaerae bacterium | reverse complement strand
GCTGTCGCGCTGCAGAATGGAATCGGCGTCAACGGCACAGAACAGCGGATAGAGACTGTGGTCGATGCCCGCATTGAGCGAGTCGGCTTTGCCGCCGTTATCCTTGTCTATCACCCGGAGGTTCTTGTGCTTGCGTGACAGATAGATGCCGCGGACGGGTTTGCTCCCCACCTGAATGCGCCAGGCGGCGGTGCAAGGCACCAGATCGAATTCGCGCTTCAACACCTCGAACATATCGTCCTTGGAGCCGTCATTCACGACGACGATTTCATAGAGCGGGTAATGCAGTTGCAGCAGCGAACGTATGGAGGTCGCGATCGTGGAGGCCTCGTTGAAAGCGGGTACCAGAATGCTCACCGGCGGTTCGAAACCGGAAAACAGCATGGGTAAATCGTCCATGCTTTGCCGATCCATGTAGGCCCGCAATCCGCTGAGGGACAGCATGTCGAGTGCGAGATAGCACAGCATCATCAATACGAAATAGCCGAGGAAGAACCATTCCGAAAGATAGATCGCTGTATTCACGCAGGTTCTCCCATGCCATCCAGCCACATGTGCAGCATGTCACGGGCATAGCGATCGGGATGCGTTTCGGCCAAGTGTTGCAAGTCTGCGATATCTGTTCCGGGCAGATTCAACATGGCTTCCGTGGCACGGTAACGTACCCACCATTGCGGGTCGCCTGCCAGCCGCGTCAGCAGGACGAGGTCTTCATGGGTGCCCATGCGCCCCAGCGCCTGGCAGGCCTTGGCGCGCACGAACCAGGATGAATGCTCCGCCGCCTCGCGGACAAACTGCAAGTTGTCGGGGGTTGCGAGTGGCAGCGTGGCCGCCAGGGTTTCCGCATCGCTATGAGACTTCAACAGGCTCTTGACCATGGCTGCAGTATCGGATGAATTGAGGCCGACGAGGAGAGGAATGAGCTGCTTTCGAGGTTCTCCCTGGGCCTCCGAGACGGCAACCAGCAAGGGGCTGCTGGCCGCTTCGGTGCCCGCTTCCCGGAGAATATCCATCAATCTGGCTGTGGGCCAGTCAGCACGCCGGGAGGCGATTTTCAATATGGCGGGCAGGGCTTCGGAAGGCACAATACGTGCATAGGCCTGGGCTGCGGTTAGCGAGAGAACAGCGTCGGGGTGGCCCAGCAGTTTTTGCAGCCGGTCGACGCCCTTGAACTCGCCCATGCGTCCGAGTGCGCTGATTCCCATGATCCGATCCTTGAGGCGCCGCTTGGCTGCCAGCGTCAGTGCCCATTTCGGCATTCCCATCGAGCGGGCCAGCCCTTTCAGCGCTTCGCGGGCTTCGCCACGAACCGAATCATGAAGCTGGCTCCACAATTTGATGAAATGCCAGCGGTCACCGCGTGAAATCTTTATGGCGGTAAATTCACCGAGTATTGCCCCAGAAAGTGCGTCGCGCCAGAGGGGTAACAGACGATTCAGGCGGCGTTGACGCCGGAGATGGAAGGATCTGAGCACCAGGATTGCGAAGCAGCACAGGGCAACCGATGCGCCTGCCAGCGCTCCTGCCCAGAAGGCGAAATGGATGAACGTATCAGTATTGGTAAGCCACGCCAATTGAAACTCCCCGGCGTGTATAAAAGTCCTGCAAGGAGGTGATGCCCAGCGTATAGGTGATCGCCCAGCGTGCGGACAGTGCGTGTTCCCCGTTCAGCGAGACGCCGTTGATCGGTGTTACCACCAAACGGGTGGGGTCGATGCGTTCTACTTCGCGTCCGTGTGCCAGTCCCAACCCGATAAAGGATCGGTTGCCGTAGTACCAGTCTGCCTGTACAAGGTTGGAGGCACCGCTGGCGCCGCCGCTCGTGCCTTCGAACAGGGTGTAGGCAAGGCGCCAGGCGCCGATATAAGTCTCGAGGCCCGCAGTCGCGACGTTGGCTTGCGAGTCGTCGTAGCGTGAATGGCGAATACCGGCGTGGAGAATCCAGCCCCTGGAAACCGTATAGTCGAGCCCGGCAAAGAGCGAATCCTTCGGCAGGAAGTGATGTTCGGGGCTGATGGCCAGTTCGGCGTCGAACGACCAGTTTTTGGAGGCTGGTATATGCAGGCCGCCTTTCAGGGAGCTGTCCTGAAGTTCAAAGCGTTCATCGTGTCCCGCAGCGGCGTAATAAGTAGCGCCGTCTGTTGCTCGGTACGTCCAGTCCACTTCCTGATAACGCCAGGCCGCGCTGTTGCCGGTGATGTTTTCAGCGCCTGCCTTGGCTGCGATTTCTGTGTAGGCGTTTTGGGCCAGGGCGGGTAGCGAGCAGAGGATCAGTAGCAGCGCGGTAAGGCGATAGATCATTGAGCAGCCCGAGGAATCATCCGGCGCAAACGAGCCAGTACTTCCTGGGGCTGGAACGGTTTGGAAACATAGTCATTCGCGCCGGCCTCGAGGGCCTTCACAATATCGCCTTCTTGCGTTTTTGCCGTCAGCATCAACACAGGAACAGTCTCCCAGCCATGCGATGTGCGTATCCGGTGCAGTAGCTCGAAGCCATCAGTATAAGGCAGCATGACGTCAAGCAGCACGGCGTTGGGCGGGTCGTTCCTGGCGATGCGCGTCGCCGCGACATGCCCGTCTGGAGCTTGCTCCACCTCAAAACCTTCCCGTTTCAGGAGGAAGGACAGAAGGTAGGAGATGTCTTCGTTATCTTCCACGA
>JBJKSL010000603.1:0-2791 GCA_046704145.1 Phycisphaerae bacterium | reverse complement strand
TCCTTGCAATAGCTGCTCTCGCGGCCTCGGGTCGCCCGGCTCGTTGCTAAGCCACCTCCGTCTATCCACGACATTTCATATCAGACGGAATAGCAAATCCTACTGGTGTGCCGCCCTATCGCCACCCCTGTTGCGGGACATATTTACTTCACCATTCATTTGGAGTATGCTATAACAACCGGCTGGAATGCTTTCGTCGCATTGCTTACAATCGGGTAACACGACAAGCCGGCTTCGGGTCACACAACTCATTGCGACACGGGGTTCGCGAGAGTCATTAGTTGAAGCACGAGCCGGCCGACCCGAGGCCGCGAGAGCAGCTATTGCAAGGAGCCAAGCGATGGCAAAGAAGAGAACGTTCGTGCAGGGCATGGGTATGCTCAATCTGCTGAGCGACCGTGACTGGATCACCATCATTGCGGTGCTGATCCGAGAAGGCGGCAAGGAAGCTCAGCCGCTGGCGGAAACCCTGCTCAGCCGAACCAAGCACGGTCGCCAGATCCGCCTTCTTCGGCTGATCAGCGAGAAGAAGCCGACCATCCCCGAGATGCAGCGGGCCATGAAAGTCAGCCGCCGGACCATCTTCCGCGACCTGAACAGTCTGGAAGAGTATGGCGTCGCGCTGAACGTGGACGAGGCGTACCACTACAGCATCTCCGAGATGCCCAAGAACATGAGCCGCCTTCTGTAGAAGTCGGCCGGGGCTCGCGAACGAGTCCTTGAATTCAGCCTCAGCCCGCGGGTTTGCGTTGCGGCTAACCCGCGGCTTTTTCATGCGCATTCGGTTGCAGGGGATATTCTGCTTCTGTGATGCAGGTGCCACGCTAAGGTGCCAATAGCCAAGAGACGATATAGACTAGAGCGGTTCAACTTTGCGTGCGGAGTCGCAATTCTCGCGCAACCTCAGGAATGCGAGCAGGGCCGTAGTCTGACGACGAGCTGTTTGGGCCAATGATACGCGTATTCTTGTGCGCGGCGAATGACGCGTAAGTCTTGTGCGAGCAATGCCTGGGGCGCCGGCGGGTACCGGTGCTCAGTGTGCTCGCGACAATCCTTGTTTTCGGAGGCATTTGACAGGGGTCTGCGATTTAATCTTCAAAAGCAGTGGGTCAGAACAGAGGTGCATGCTAACAATTAAGTGACGGGGGACCATCTTGGGGGGAACACTGAGATGAGTACCGGCAGAGACTACTTGCAGGGCCTGACCGTCTTGAAGCTGATGAGCGATCGAGACTGGATCACTATCCTGTCATCCCTCATCCGCGACAAGGTACCGGAAAGCCAAAAGCTTGCCCGCTTTCTGCTGACCCGGACCAAGCACGGTCGGCAGATACAGCTTCTCCAACTCCTCAAAAGTGAGCCTCAGACCGTGCCCGAATTGCAGCGTCGATTTAAAGTCAGTCGTCGCAGTGTGTTTCGGGACCTGAACGACCTGGAGACTCACGGCGTGCGTTTCAATATCGGCGAGGGCTGGCGCTACGAAGTCCAGCGTGTCCCGCCAAACTTCGCACGTCTGATGCCCGGACGGAGTTGATCACCACGTCTTCACCTGGACATCGATGCTGACGTTTGCACCGCGCGCAAGCCAGGACAACTGTCCAAAATGCAACCAGGCGTGAGCCTGTCGACCCACGCCTGGCAGAGCCGGTGTCTTTGACGCCAGTTGCACCGGGTTCGCAGAACCCGGCTCTGAAAAAGAGGCACGCAATACTGGATTCGGGGGCCCAGGCTCGCCGTGCGAACAGAGGTCCTCGATCATCGGATCTACCATTCATCACTCAGCCGGAGCAGTCGCGGCCTGCCGGACGCGGGGCTCGGCGGGCACGGCAACTTCTCCGGCCGGCTGGTCTTCGAGAAGATCGACCTGGATCGAGGTCGTCATGGTCTGGCTGACCTTGCCGAATCCCTGCTTGGCCTGCTGGTTGGCGGCCTTGGGATCGGCCTCCATGTTGAAATCGATGACCGTGCGGCTGGTTTCACGCAATTGAACCAACTCCCCGGTGGTGTAGTCGAGATAGGCAACGCTGTTGCCGCCGCTGGCGTTCATGTTGAAGTGCATGCGGTCCAGCATGCTGCGGGGCTTGCTGGCGGCGCCGGGCTTGTCCGCCGGCTGCTCGGAGGCCGCTGACATCGTGTTCTTGGCATGAATCACCGCACACGGATGGCCGCGGAATTGCTCCACGCCGACCAGTTGGTACTCCGCCTTGCCCTGCATGTCCATGTTGAAGGGCGACATGTTCATCTGCCATTGCCGCGTCCATTTGTCGCCGACGCGGGCCTTGCCTCCGTCGGGGAACAGCCGCCAGGTGGACCGCAGGTTCTCTGCCACCACGTTGTCGCCGAGGAAGTCCTTCATCTGTTGCACCATCTGGCTAATGCCCGGCAGGGACAGCCAGTCACCCGATTCCTTTAAGACGGCGTCCAGGGCCTCCTGCAGACCTTCAACCTTGAGCGGTTCACCCTCGGGCGACATGGTCACCGTGCACTTCACGTGCGTCATCGATGTGAAAATGCGGTCCAGGAAGCCGAATATCGGCTGACTGGCAGGAGCCTGCTTTCGCGTGTCGACCACCACCTTGATGCCGCCGAGGTTAATCTGCATGGCCATGGCCGGCATGGAGAGTTCAAAGACAATGGTCTTGTCCGGATTGATCCGGACGCACTTCATCATGAATTCCTGCTCGAATTTCTGGGAGAACCTCTGCGGCGGCGTATTGCCGAACGTGTTCATCGAGCCAAACGCGTGAGTCACTATGCGCGAGCGGAAAACCTGACCTGGCTCGGCCTTGAA
>JBJKSL010000602.1:0-2511 GCA_046704145.1 Phycisphaerae bacterium | reverse complement strand
CGGAGGTACAGTTCACGCTCAAGGAGAACCAGGTCAGCGACCCTGTCGAGGGCGATCAGACCGTGTTCCTGGTCAAGTGCGGCAAACGTACGCCTCGTCAGCGGGTTTCATTCGAGGATGCTCAAGGCGCGATCATCGACCGCATCAAGGATGAGCAGTTCGCCCAGTTGAGCCAGGAGCACATTCAGCACCTGATGGACAAGGCCACGATCAGTTCGGTCGCGGATTTCGCTGAAGCCGTTGTCGCCGCCGCCCCGCGACCGCCGGCAGCCCAGATCGAATCCGACGATCAGAACACCGAACAACCGTGACACAGATTGCCTGACCGAGCTCTGACACTTGGCATCAGCATTCCGTTTCTCGCGGCACCTCCGGTCGCACGAACGTAGGCTGATGCGCGGCGTAATGCTCTTTGTACATTCGCAGCGCGCCCTCGATGACAGGCAGGGCCTTGTCGGCGGGCTGAAATTGGTCGACCTCCACGCTCTTTTGCTCCAGCGTCTTGTAGTCCTGGAAGAACCGCCGCAGCATACGCAACCTGTGCGGCGGCAGTTCATCGGTTTCATGAAAAGACGCGTACTCGGGATCGTCGATGGCCACCGCCAGGATCTTGTGGTCGAGCTTGCCTGAATCGATCATGCTCATCAGCCCGATGGCCCGGGCTCGAACCAGCGTCAGCGGCAAGACCTCCTCCTGGCAGAGCACCAGCACATCCAAGGGGTCGTCATCTTCTGCGAGCGTCTGGGGGATGAAGCCATAATCGGCCGGGTAGTAGACCGCCGAGTGCAGCACGCGGTCGAGCTTCAGCAGGCCGGTCTGCTTGTCGAGTTCGTACTTGACGCTCGACCCCTTGGGAATCTCGATGACGGCTGTGAATTCGCGGGGGACACCATCGCCAGGAGATACGTCATGCCATGGATGTGCGAGCATATCTGAGTCCTCTTCATTTCGCTCTGAAGCGTTGCACGAAAACGCGCAGCGTCTTTTTTGTGTGGGACTGGCATCCTGCCAGTCCAAACGACAGGCTGGAAGCCTGTCCCACATGGAACAGGAAGCCCATCCCACATGGAAAACGCCGCCGAATCGGGAGAACGATTTGGGGCCGGACCACACAGAAGCGTAGGCACGCAAGTCGCCGGGAGCGGGGGCACTCTCAGCAATCTGACGACTTACAAACATATGCTGGTCCGTCAGCCTTGTCCAGATGGCGGCCTGCGTCTAAATTGGTCCGCGCAGACTGCCCCTACCACGAACGCACGGATGCGGTTTCGCGCGACATGGCAGTCAGGCAGGGACCTCAAGATCATGCCGGATGTTTCGACTACGCCACACCCAGCCACGCAACGCTCGGGCAAGCCTGCCGAGAGCTTCAGCCTCGAACGCAGGCTCGACGGCTTCAGCCTGCCGCTGGCCGGCCTGATTCTTGCCATGTTCGTGGGTCTGGGGCACGGGCTGTCGGTGCGGACCGGCCTGTACCTCGACGATTACGCTCATTACGAGCACCTGCAGGACGGCGATTGGTCGTATCGCTCGGCAGTGGACGCCGCACGCCTGGGCATCGTCGGTGAAGTGCTCGATCTGTGGGGGCGGCAGGAGGCGGGGCTGCGTTTCTATCGGCCGGTGGCCTTCTGGATCATGCGGGCGGAATACACGCTGGTTCACTGGCGGCCGTTCGCCATGCACCTGTTCTCGCTGGCCTGGCATTTCGGCTGCTGCGCCCTCATCGGCGTCATCGTGGCCAAGTTCCTCGGCCGACGCTTTTGGGGACTGGTGGCGGCCTGCTTGATGGCCATCCATCCCGGCCAAGCCTCCACCGTGCAGTGGATCGCCTGCCAGACCGAGTTGATGACGACGTTCTTCCTGCTGACCGGCGTTCTGGCCTATGCGAAACATGCATGCTGGCCGGTGCCTTGGTGCGGGATCAACCGCCAAGTCCGGAGCCGAGGGAGAATCCCCTCACGCTGGCGCAACAACAAGAAGACGTGGAGACGCGCAACCCGGCCTTCGCGATCGTCGCGATCGTCTGCTACGGCTTGGCCCTCGGCTGCAGAGAGAACGCTACTCTTTTTCCGCTGGTGTGTTGGCTTGGCGATCGGCTGATCGGTTCACGACGCCGCGGCTGGCTGCGCTGGGAGCATCTGGCCATGGGCGCCGTGTTCGGTGGCTACCTAGTCCTGCGGTGGAAAGCCCTCGGCGGATTTCCCGTGCCGCCCCCGCCCTACATGCAGCCCGTGTCGGCCAGCCTCGGCTTTGTGCAGTACCTCATCTACAAGACCGTAACCTACACGCTGGCCTTGTTCTGCTTCATCCCTGTGGTGCCAATCGGCAGCCGGAACTATTTCAGCGAGCAGCCGCAACTCTTCTACGGCCTGTTTGCAGGCGTGCTGGCTCTGATCGCGATCATTGTGTGGGCGTACGGCTGGCGACGAAGCCTGCTTTGGCCGGTCGCATGGATGGCACTGCTGATCGCTCCGGTGATGCTGGTGTTCGCCTCGCCGCACCACCTGTACC
>JBJKSL010000601.1:0-3974 GCA_046704145.1 Phycisphaerae bacterium | reverse complement strand
GCAGGGTCATGATTGAAGCAACAAGCACCAGCACGGCACGTGTAATCACGCCGACGCTCACTGGGCGGAGATTCCCATCATCTTCCTGACGGGCACGACGGATCCCAAAGTCAAGGCGCGGGCGTTTGCGGCCGGTGGTGCGGATTACGTCACCAAGCCGATCGAGAGCATTGAACTGCTGGCTCGCATCAAGTGCCACCTCGAGCTGGCCAGGAGCCGAAACTGCCTGCGTCACAAAGCACGCACGTACGAAGCCATCGCCGCCGAGCAGATGGGCCGGCTCGAGCAGGTACGATCAGGCCAGACCTTGCTGTTGACTGACCCGTCCGATTTCAGCGATTTGAAGGTCGCTGTTCGCCTGGTCACCGCCCATGAAGCTGGCGGCGACTTCTACGAGATTTCGCGATTGTCGCCAGACCAGTTCGGCTTTCTGGTGGCAGACGTTTCCGGGCACGATTTGAGTGTGCCTTACATGACTGGAGCGTTGAAAGCGCTGGCCGGCATCTGCCTGCAGGAGAACCTCTCGCCGGAAGAGGCCATGATCCTGCTGAATTCCGGCTTGAGTAAAGCCATGACCTGCGAGCAGTACGTCACCGCCTGCTGCGTGAAGTTTGACCGCCAGAACATGCTGTTGGAGATGGTCAGCGCAGGGCACCCGTCACCCCTGCTGAAGCGGCGCAATCGCTGCTGCGAGTACGTGGAAAGCATCGGTGATGTGCTGGGCATATTCGATCCGGTGCGTTTTGACCCGCGGCGTGTTGGTGTGACAGAGGGTGACCGGCTGTTCATCTATACCGACGGGCTCACCGAAGGATACCGCGACGAGGAGGGGCGCCGCGGACGGCCGTTGTACGGAGCGGGCCAACTGCAGCGCAAGCTCGAGGCACTGACGCCGATGCCCATAGCGGAGACCGTTGATGCGCTCGTGGATGATTTGCTCGAGCAGAATGACGGAGTGGCCAACGACGATGTGCTGATACTGGGGATCGAATTCTAGCAGGAGATTCGGAGCACTGTTGATGTTCGAATCATTCGCAGCTCGTGAACGCATTCATATGGCGATGTCAGCCAGCACGCTGAACATCGACGAGGCGGAAGCGCGTCTCTGTGCGTTCCTGGCCGACTGCGACAACATCGACCTGTTTGCGGTACGCATCCTGCTTCGCGAGGCTCTGTTGAACGCGGTTTTGCATGGCAGCCGCGAGGCGGAGAAGGACTCGGTGAGCGTTGACGCCGTTCTTGAACCGGCAGGACTCGTGTTGACGGTACGCGATAACGGGCCGGGGTTCGCCTGGCAAGAGGCGGGGACAAACATGGATATTCTG
This sequence comes from Phycisphaerae bacterium, assembly GCA_046704145.1. GTDB lineage: Bacteria > Planctomycetota > Phycisphaerae > UBA1845 > PWPN01 > JACQVT01. Next base: position 2,649 of record JBJKSL010000601.1, on the reverse strand, counting down.
GCAGACTCCGGGCGAGGTATACCGCTGATGCACATATACGCATCCGAAGTTGTGTTCAACGCCGCCGGCAACGAAGTGACGCTATATCGCGATTATCAGGATGAGCCGATCTCGGCGGTCGCTGAAGGAGGAGCAGGGTCATGATTGAAGCAACAAGCACCAGCACGGCACGTGTAATCACGCCGACGCACAACCCGGTGTCGTCGTCGCTGGACGAGTTCCGGAAGGAACTGCAGCAGGCACTGGATGAGGGTTGCCGTGAGTTGACGATCGACCTGAAGAACGTGGAGATCATCGATTCCCGTGGGCTGGCCGTCTTCATGCTGTGTCATAACAGCCTGGCCAAGATCGGCGGACATCTCAAGGTGGTTACACGCAATGCGGATCTGCGTCATTTGTTTCACGTGATGAGGCTGGATCAGTACATCACGGTGACTGATGAGTAATGAACGGACTGGGCCGGACCGGCTGATGAGGAATAGATGATGGGCAGCAACAGTCAGGACATTGTGGCCGAGTTTGTGGTGGAATCGCAGGAACATCTTGCGGACATCGAAAACGAACTGCTGGCCATCGAGGAGGGCGGGGCCGACATCGATGTTGAACTGGTCAACAAGGTGTTCCGCTCTGTGCACTCCATCAAGGGAGCTTGCGGTTTTCTGGGCTTCACCACGATTGGCGAGTTGGCCCACAGCATGGAAAACGTGCTGAATCTGCTGCGCAATCGCGAGTTAGTCCCCGACGCAGTCATGATCGACGGCTTGTTGAAGGCGTCTGACGCGCTCCGCGGGATGATTGCCGACATAGAGAACTCAAACGGCACCGACGTTAGGGCGCATTTGGACGCGATGCACGCCATCATCCACGGGCAGAAGCCTCCGGCCGATGAAGCCGCCGCCGATGATACGATCGAATTCGTCGGTCCAGACGGCATCGTGCTGCGAACGACCTCACTGGTGACCGCAGCTCAGCAGAAGCTGGGACACAAGCTGTACATCATCGATTTCGATCTCGTTCGCGATGCCGACGACAAGCAGCGTACGCCGCTGGCCTTGATCAACGAGTTGCTGGTCTACGCGGAGCTATTGGAAGCGTGTCTGCCATGTGAGCAATGGGGGGGACTGGACTCTGAACCGCCCTCCAAGGTGCGTTACGTTGCACTGGTGGGCAGCGTGCTCGAGGAACACGATCTGCTTGCCGCTGCCCTGGAAATACCTGCTGAGTGCGTGGTTCCAGCGACACCGGCTACGGAGCAGACTGCTGCGCCGGTCACTGAGCCTCCGGCACAATCGCCATCGCCCGCCGCGGCTGCGACCGTCACACCTGAGCCGGTACGGAACACGCTGCATGCTCCGGGCGAGCCTGAGGAGAAGGCCGCGGCGCAGTCTTCATCTTCATCAAGAGCCGTCACCGACGCGCCTGCGGACACCAGCATTCGCGTCTCGGTGAATCTGCTCGATCACCTGATGAACCTGGCCGGCGAGCTGGTGCTGGGCCGAAACCAATTGCTGCAGATGATCGCAGCCAAGAGCCAGAGCGGCCTCGAGTCCGTCGGCGCACGGCTGAACCAGGTCACCAGCGAACTGCAGGAAGCGATCATGCAGACGCGCATGCAGCAGATCGGCTCGGTGTTCACCAAGTTTCCACGCGTGGTACGCGACCTCAGCAACAAGCTCGGCAAACAGTGCGAGTTGACTATCGAGGGCAAGGAAGTCGAGCTGGACAAGTCTCTGCTCGAAATCATCACCGATCCGTTGACGCACCTGGTTCGCAATTCCGTCGACCACGGGATCGAAACGCCCGAAGTGCGAAGTGCGGCCGGCAAGGCCACGATGGGCAGGATCACTCTGCGGGCGTTCCATCAGGCCGGCAAGGTCAACATCTCCATTACCGACGACGGCCGCGGCATCGATCCGGCTGCCATCAAGAGGAAGGCTGTCGAGAAGGGTCTGATTGCCGCCGGCCACGAACGTGACATGAGCGATCGCGACGCCCTGCGACTGATCTTCCATCCAGGCTTCTCGACCGCCGAAAAGGTCACCGACGTCAGCGGCCGCGGTGTGGGCATGGACGTGGTCAAGACCAATATAGAAAAGGCCGGCGGCACGGTGGAAATCGAGAGTCGGCCCGGTGCCGGCAGCACGGTACACATACGACTGCCGCTGACTCTTGCGATCATACCGTCGTTGATCGTGCGTTGCTGCGGTGAGCGATACGCCATTCCGCAAGTGAGCATCAGCGAGCTCGTCCGCATCAAGGCGAGCGAACTGAAGAGGAAAATCGAGCACATCAGCGGATCGGAAGTGATCCGACTGCGCGGCAGCCTGCTGCCCCTGGTCCGACTGGAACGTACATTGAGGTCGACCAGACAGGAGCCTGAAGACACCGATGCCGCCAACGCGGCCGTCAACATCATCGTTGTGGAAACCGGGCACTTGCGCTACGGGCTTATCGTCGACGGACTTCAGGACAGCGAAGAGATCGTGGTCAAGCCGCTGGGCTCGCATCTGAAGGGCACGCCTTGCCTGGCCGGCGCCACCATCCTCGGTGACGGCAAAGTCGCCCTCATTCTGGACATTGCGGGCATTGCCACACACTGCCGCTTGAAAGTGCCGAGCGAAGACAAGTCCGCGCGGGCCAGCCACTCGA
>JBJKSL010000600.1:0-4403 GCA_046704145.1 Phycisphaerae bacterium | reverse complement strand
AAGTGTGGGTAGCGGCGGGCACCTACGACGAGAACATCCTCTTGGGAACCTACTGCTACGTCTACGGGGGGTTTGCCGGCACGGAAACACAACGTTCGGAACGCAACTGGCGCGACAACATCACTATTCTGGAGGGCGGAAACGCGGGGAGCGTCGTCAGCATATACGGCTCATGGGCAGCCCTCGATGGCTTCACCCTTCAGCACGGGTACGCCCCACGCGGAGGAGGCATATCTTGCATGGAGTCTTTGCTGGTCAGCATCACGCACAACGTGATCAAAGGATGCGGTGCCGAGCAAGCCGGCGGAGCGATCGATTGCTACAATTCCTCCCCCGCCGTGACTAATAATTGCCTGATCGATAATGTGGCTCCGCTTGGCAGTGCTATCAACTGCTACTCTGGCCAGCCTGTGGTGGCCAACAACACGATCGTGGAAAATGGCGAGGCCTCCGATGAGGGCAGTGTACGGTTCGAGTCCTCTTCACCCAGTTTCAGCAATAATATCGTGGCCTTCAACACCGCGGGCATCGTCCAGGTGGGCAGCGGTGTTCCCGTACTAAACAGCAATGATGTGTTCGACAATACTGGCAGCAACTACGTCGGGCTTACGGCCGGCGTCGGTGACATATCTGTAGATCCGCTGTTTGTGGACCGTTCGAGCGGCGACTTGCACCTGGTCAGGTCATCGCCCTGCTTCAACGCTGGTAATAATGCCGCTGCCGGTGCTGAGTTACTCGATGTGGGCGGTGCGATCCGCGGCATGGCCGGATTCATCGACATCGGGGCTTACGAAATCGTTGCGTGTATCGGCGATCTCGACAACGACGGGCACGTGGACGGGGATGATCTCGATCTGTTCGAGATGTGTCACTCAGGTCCGGCCATGAGCGCGGACGCGGGCTGCGAGGACCGCGACTTTGATCGCGATGGCGATGCCGACGCGGTCGATTTCGCCATTCTTCAACGGTGCTGGAGCGGGCCCGAAGCAGCTGCAGACCCTGGTTGCTTCGATTAGAGCAACTGCACTTTTGTTGAAGCGGCAGACCGCAACTTTTCCCTTGATTTTGGGCGGTTCCAGATGCTATGCGCATTCGTGAACTGCTCTGATAGCTGGACGGGGGTTGCCGTCCAAGACGGCTGTCGCGAGTCGTGGCATTCAGAAGTTTATGGCGTTTTTTCTGCGGCAGTCTTCAGTTCGACCGTTCTATGTTGCGATGCACGGCGATCTCGGATGCCGGCAAACCAGTTGCGCAGCTCCTTCTCGGCCGGCTTGCCTTTGGGGATGTAGTTGTAATCGTCCGGACCGCCGGGCACGTTCATCCACTCCCACCAGACAACGCCGCCGATGGGCGATTGCCTGCCCTTGGCGATCTCATCCTTCCATGTTTCCATGAACGCGCGGTAACAGCGGGCCTGCTCTTCGTGGCCGGCGGCACTGACCTTCTGATCGTGGAAGTAGTTCCACGGCTCGATGCTGGTGCCTTCCTGGCTGCACCAGCCGACCTCGGTAAACAGCAGAGGCTTGCCGACCTCCTCCTGCCAGCGGAGCAGGCCGCGACGGATGGGCTTCCAGGCCTCGATGAGCGTTTCCAGGCTGGGGTTAGGCTCGTTGGACAGCTTGTAGTAGCTGGTCATGCCCACCAGGTCGAGGTCGTCCCAGAACTCGACATGCTTGTAGTGGTCCCAGTTGGACGAGTACGACAACTTGCCGTGGTAGACCTTGCGCACCTCGTGAATGAGTTCCCGCCACTTCTCGACGTGTACGTTCTTCTCGGCGCTGATCAACTCCGAGCCGACCATGAAGACCTCGACCTTATTGGCCTCGGCGATACGGGCGAAATACAGCAGGAACTCACGGTACTGCTCCATCCAGTCATCCCAACTGGGCGGATTGATCACCCCGCGCCACTCGTTGCCGCGCGGGTTGCTCAGCAGAATGATGGGCATCAGGATCACTCGCAGGCCGTCATCGTGAGCGATCTTGAAGATCTGTGCCCATTGCTCGGGGCTGGGGGTGACTTCCGGGTCGATCTTGAACGAGTCGCTGCCCGCGTTTTCCTGGTAGCCGGCATTGCTGATGAGAACCGCGTCGGCCCCGAGGTCGGCGATCTGGCCGAGCATCAGCCTGGCCTCTTCCACGCTGTTGGCCGAATGATGGATCTGCCAGGCCACGCCGTGGTAGGGCTCGTCAGGACTCAGCAACGGCTGTCGCGGCGCCGGTGCCAAGGGGGCAACGGGCTCGGCCAGCTTGGGCGTACTGCTTTCTGCGGCTGACCACCAGGCTGCACCGCCAACGACGCCGACCAGGACCATCAGCTTCCAGATAAAGCTTGCCACGGTGTTATGTTTTCCTTGATCGCTCATCCTGTTGGATGCGGAAGATCGCCCCTGCGGTGGGGCCACACGGTTTCAGCTCGATTTTAGACGCTCGCGAGCGAATTCGGGTTCGCCGGGAAAAAGCCAAGGGATACGCCCTGCCCCCACCTGAAACGGGGCTACTTTGCTTCTGCCTGCCGCAGAGCCCAGGCAATGCCGCCCAGCAGGTGCTTTTGGTAAGCCGGATTCTCCCAGACGGCCTCGTCATGGCCGAGCGAGGTGTAGAAAATGCGGCCTTTGCCCTCGGTGTTCGTCCAGGCGATGGGGTACTGCTGCCCCCGCTCCATCTTGTGACCTTTGAGAGATGCTGCGCTGGTCTTTTCAGTATCGGTGGTCAGCAGCACGTGGACTTTGTCATTGAAGTTGCGGAAGAGGTAGATTTCGTCGCCGATCACCCACTCGGCACCGAGGTGCTTTGTGGCCGGATTGTCGGGGTCCATTACTTTGATCGCGATGGGGTCGTGCTTGGGACCGTGCGTGAGGAAAGCCGCCCCGATGATGCGGGTGTACTCCGGCCAATCGGGCACGATGTATTTGGCCGTCTTGTCACCGTCGTATGGGGTTTCGCCCTGCTCGGTGCTGTGGAACGAGTCGGTGGCAGTGTGAATGCCGATAAGTGCCCCACCGTTGCGAAGCCACTTGAGGAAGGCCTGACGCTGGTTGGGCCTGTAAAGGGGGTTGCCCGTGGTGTAGAGGATGATAGCGTCAAACCTCTTGAGATCGTTGAGGTCGTTGGAGTCCTGGCTGACGTAGACCTCGTAGCCGGCCTGCCCGGCGATCTGCTTGAGCATCTTCTCGGCGAAAGCGGGCTCGCCAGTCAGCGGCCGTGCCACGACGGAGTGCCGAAAACCGCAGGACTGTGAGTAGAACAGCAGTTTCTTCTTGCCCTCCGCCGGCTTGTCTGCCGCCACACAGCACACTGAACCGATCGCAACCACTGCTCCCATCAAGACCGCGGTGAAACTGAGTTTCATCTCTGTAGCCCTCTCATCGCCAGGTTGGCACTGATCAACGCAAAAACGCGGGCAGCCTGCGGGCCGCCCCGAAAGCGTGACAGCCTACCACCGAGGCAAGGAGGGTTCAATCTCAGCCGGGAAGAAGGTCCGAGTCTGGCTACCAGCCCAGCCACAAGTCGAAGCCGCGGTTGTTGTACGGGTTATTGCCGTAGTAGCCGTAATAACCGTAGGGGTTGTAGTTGTACCCGTACCCGCCGTAGGGCTGGACGTATCCGTAGAGCGGCGGCTGGTAATAGTACCCGGGCGTGCTGTAGTACCGCGGGTAGTACGAATAATACCGCGGGAACGTGCGGTAGTAGGGGTGCACGTAACCAAAGCCGCGGAAGTGATTGAAATCACGGTCGCGGTCGAGGTTGCGATGCATGAACCAGCCGCGGTGCTCATCGCGATCGAAGTCGCGGGCCATCGCCGGGGATGCAAGTCCGCCGAACAAGCCAGCGGCCAGCAATAGTGAGCATATCCATTTTGTTGTTGCCATAGCCTCACCTTTGTCCTTCCGATGGAGTCTCTGAACATGCTAGGGCTCCAGAAGACGGCCGCGGTCTCGGCAAGAGGCCCATGCATACCAGGTGAGTGCCCCGAACGTGGGTTAGGCGAAAGACGCCGGTAAATGTGCTGCGATTGGAGTCGGCCGGCTCTCAGTGGCGGGGATTGACTTCGGCGGCCTCGACTTCAGCGAGGACCACCCAGCGAAGCAGATCGTGCACAGTGATGATGCCAACTAATGCCCCGGCCGGGTGAACGACCGGCAGGCATGACACACGTTGGCGAAGCAGCAGGCGGGCGGCCTCGAGGATGGTGGCCTCGGGACTGATGGACACGAGTTCACGATTCATGATCTGATGGACGCGTTTTTGGAGGGTGCTGCGATCCTGTGGCCGCTCGGACATGGGCACACCGATGAATGGGCTGGTGGCCTTGAGCAGGTCGCGATCGGAGATTATCCCCACTGGTTGGCCACGGTCGAGGACGATCAGGTGGTGAAAACGCCGCTCCTGGAAGACGCGTCT
>JBJKSL010000599.1:0-3088 GCA_046704145.1 Phycisphaerae bacterium | reverse complement strand
GGCTGTACCACGGTCGGCCGTTACCGTACGTCCGTGCCGCCAGGATCAGGCCGAGTTCGCCGCACTGCCAGCGTCCGGCCAGTTCGATGCTGTCTGTCTCCATCACGCCGGTCAAGAGTGGCGCTTTCGGGGGCAGGGCGATGGATTGCCAGCCATCGCCGCTGAGCGTGGCCGTAGTCGTCTGCATGGCGGGGTTCGAGGCTGGCTGACTGGCCATCCCTGGCGGAAGGGACGAACGAAACACCAACCGCTTGATTGCGATTGCTGCGGACCTGTTTGCACTCGCCTCGACGCGGACCGTAATCCGCGAGATCCGATCCGAAGGATAGTGTTGCAGGTCGATGAAGGAATGCATCGGTATCCACGGCGGCAACGAAAGCCACATTTCATGGTCGCCGGCCAGCGGATTCTCGGGATTGAGTGCGTTGGGCGTCACCGGACCGGTTGAGTCGTCCGCCAGTAGTAACTGCGGGAAGCCCTTGGCCGCTCTCCCCGAGCACGCATATTCCACCTCCAACCACCTGAACGGCGGCACCCAGATGGGCTCGACCGTTCGCGTCCAGGCCATCATGCCGCCGGGCGATGAGACCGTAAACGTGCCACCCTCCGCTCCGAACGACGTGGACACCTGCCGTGCAGGTTTGGCCACCTGCCACGGCTCTGCTCGCCAGCCGCCATCGATCGCGAACTCCTCGTGCCAGCCGACTTCGAGCAGGTCGCTCCCGCTCAAGCCGTCAGCCAAGCCGATGCCCACCGCTATCCAGCCGAAAAACGCAGCGGCCATAGATAGAACGCGTGTCATATTCAACATGATATCTCCTACCATGGAGCGTCGTTCCAGCTTCTCATGCACCGCGTACAACTGAGGGTCAGATCTGTCTTTGATTGACTTCTATCTGTCCGATCTGCTTGATCTGCGGGCAAAGATCTTCAAAACACCAGCTTGCGTGCGAAAGCCTCGCAGTCGGCCTCGAAGCCGTCCAGATCTTCCGTAACGTACTGGCGGAAGACCACTTCGCCGTCGCTCATCTTCGCGGCAGCGGGGGTGGCGGCCCGATATCCGCTGGTGCTGTGCTGCAGCCGCTCGGTGCCCGCGTCCGCCAGCAGACGCCGAAAACCGTCGCCGTACATTGGACTGGTCCGCAGGAACAGCACGGTCATCCATACCTGGGCGTAGTAGCCGCGCGCCGGCTGACCGGTATGTGTCACCGCTTGGCCAGCGTGCATGGAAAGCAGTTGCGGTAGCGGCACCAGCCCATCTTCCAGGGCCAACGCCTCGCGCAGGCTGTTCCTTCGCATCAGGTTGCGCTCCGGCCGGAACTGTGGCCGGTCGCCATTCAGGTCGAAGTCCTCGAACTGGGTGGCCAGGCCTTCGTTCAGCCATGGCGGTACAGGCCGGTCCAAGTACTTCGCCAGGTATTGGTGCAGCCCCTCATGTGCGAGCAGTGACAGGGCCCGATCGCGCCCGATGTCCCATGCCACGGCGGTATCGGTGGCCTGATCCATGTAGCCGCCCGATTGGATGTACAGGTACGTGTGGGCCTGCGCGGGCACAAAGCCCTTGGTGAACGCCGCCCACTCGGCGCGCTCGCCGAACAGATACACGACCATGGGGTCGGGGCTCGGTCTCTCCGGCGGCACCAGCTTGCGATACTCCGCGTAGGCCGACTCCATGAACGCCGGCAGATAGGCGCGCAAAGTCTCATCCTGGCTGGTCGTGCGGATGGCGTAATGATCCGTCATCAGCTCGACGCCATCGACATGCAGCAACGATGTCCATGCATGCTGCTCGAAGCGTACCGGCCTGCTCTCGGCCTCGCAGCCGGCCAACAGGACCATGATTCCAGCCGCCGTCCAAACACCCAGGCTTTGCGTGAAGGCACGTCGCCTCGAAATGTTCAGCATGGTATTCAACCCTCCGTGCTACCCCGGAAAGCCCCAAAGTGGTATCATATAGGCAGCGACTGGAAAACGCTGCACGAGAAGCAAATCGTACGAAAACCTGAACATACTTGACACCGCCCCGGCCGAATACCAATATCGAGCAATGAGCCGGAGATTCTTCCTTATTGACGGGCTGAGCCAGATCTTTCGGTGCTACTACGCGCCGTTTCGCAGCCTGAATGCGCCCAGCGGCGAGCCTACGCGGGCGACCTACGTGTTCACCAACATGCTGCTGCAGTTGATCCGCGAGCAGAAGCCCGACTACCTGGCCGTGGCCATGGACAGCGACAAGGGGCCGGTCTTCCGCAAGCAGGTCAGCGCCGACTACAAGGCCCAGCGTGAGGCCCCGCCGGAGGATCTCGCCCCGCAGATCAAACGCATTCTGCAGATTATCGAAACACAGGACATCCCCATCCTCAGCGTGCCCGGCTTTGAGGCCGATGACCTGATCGCCACCATCGCGTGTCAGTTGGCGAATGAGGACGTCGACGTGCTGCTGGTCAGCAAGGACAAGGACCTCGACCAGGTCCTGACTGAGCGGGTCAAGCTCTTCGACCCCACCAAGCAGGAAATCATCGGTCCGGAGGAGTTGGAGAAGCACAAGGGCTATCGGCCGGACAAGGCGGTCGAAGTGCAGACGCTGTGCGGCGATACCGTCGACAACGTTCCCGGCGTCAAAGGCGTGGGGCCGAAGAAAGCAGCGACACTCATCGCCAAGTATGGCACCGCGGACAACGTTATCGCGCACGCCGACGAATTGACGCCAGCCATGCGCACGAACGTTAAAGCCTTCGCGGATAAGGCTGCGATCACGCGCGAGTTGGTGACCTTGCGCTGTGATGTGCCCGTCGAGTTCAACTTCGAACAGTGCCGATGGGAGGGCCTCAAGAAGGAGCGGTTGCAGCCGATCTTCGAGGAACTGGGGTTCCGACGTCTGGCCGATCAGTTTGCTGCGGCTGAGACCGCATCTCCGGCGGCACCGGGGTCACAGACCCTGGTTCCGAAAAAAAACCCTGCGGACCGGGGTTCTGGCCCCCCGGTGCCCTCCGACGCAAAAACGCCCAAATGGGATGCGCATGACGCTCCTTTGTTCGCACATTTGGATGCGCCGCCGGCAACTGCGGTCAAGCCGACGGGGCCGGGG
>JBJKSL010000598.1:0-3403 GCA_046704145.1 Phycisphaerae bacterium | reverse complement strand
GACTGTGTCCACAAAGTACAGCAGCTTTGTGCCGACCTGCTTGTGACCTCGCGCGGTGCGGGAGGAGAGCGACTGCCTGCTCGGCTGGGACGCGCACTTCCTTGCCGTGCGTCACAAGCAGGTCGGCACAAAGCTGCTGTACTTTGTGGACACAGTCGATGGCCATAAGCAAATGTCTCCGCCTGCTGACTGGACGTGTGCTGATCGCTCTCGTGCTCGGCGGGTCCTGGACGGGGAAGCTCTTCTGGTCAATCGCCCCTTCGGCGCAACTGAGCCGGCGTTTACTCCGGCCGGTGACGAGAGCCGATTGTCGGCCAGCATCATGGATGTGCCGTTGTTCAGTGGGAACGAGGTCATCGGGGCGATCTCGGCTCAGTCGTACACTCCTTACCGTTATGGTCCGGATGAGCTGGCACTGCTGCAACGGGTCGCCGACATGGTTGCCCCCGCCCTGGAGCGGGTCTACACCGAGGCTCGCCTGCGAGAGAGCGAGGAACGCTGGCGTACGCTGATGGACAACATGCCGGCGGCGGTTCGCGGTTATCAGATTGATGGCACGGTAACCTACTGGAATCGTGCCAGCGAGCGAATCTATGGTTACACAGCGGGGGAGGCTTTGGGAAAGAGCATCAACGAGTTGATCATCCCGCCGGAGATGCACACTAAGTTTAATGAGGCCTTGGCGGCGTCCGGTTCGCTCAACAGTTCGGGCGAGTTCATGCCCTCAGGCGAGTTGATACTTCGGCGCAAGGATGGCAGCCGGGTACCGGTGCACTCCACGCACACCGCGGTGCGTCCGGCGCTCGGCCCTGTCACCACGCTGTTTTCTCTGGACATCGATGTCACTGGTCGCAAACGGGCGGAAGAAGCGTTGTTACTGGCGCACGAACAGGTGCTCAGTCAGAGAGATCAGCTCGAGTCCGAGATTGCTGAGCGGAAGCGATCGGAAGAAGAGCGTGAGGCTTTTGCGCGGTTGGCTGCCCGCCTGGCCGCGAGTGCGTCCGTTGAGGATGTGGTTAACGTCGTGCGAGAGGAGACGGAAGTACTGCTGGGCTGGGATTCTCACTTCTTCACCGTGCGGGACGAGGCCGAGGACGGCTATAGGGTTCTCAGTCTGGTGGATACGATCGAGGGCCAGAAGCGGCTGTTCTCTGGACAAAAATGGCCCGCGTTAAAGGGGAGTCCGAGAGCGGGTATGCTGCTGAAAGGCAAGGCTTATCTGCTCAATCGATCGTCGAGGGACGATGGGCCTCGCTTCGAGCCTTTCGGCGACAAGCAGCGTTTGTCGGCCAGCATTCTGGACGTGCCCATCTGCAGCGGCGAGCGGGTTATTGGCATCCTTTCGGTGCATTCGTACACGCCGAACAAGTACAACGAGGATCACGTCGAGCTGCTTAAGCGTGTAGCGGACATGGTGGCCCCGGCACTCGAGAGAGCGTACGCCGAACGGGCCTTGCGAGAGAGCGAGCTGTTCCTCAAGCAGACTCAACAGATTGCGCGGCTGGGTGGCTGGAAGGCCAACCCCCACACGGACTATATGGAGTGGAGCGATGCGGTATATGACATTCTAGAGGCCCCACGCGACCAGATGCCTGGTTTCACGGAGGCTCTGAGTTACTGCCTGCCGGAATATGCGCCCGCACTGCGGGAGAGCGTTTCGAAATGCCTGCTTAGCGAGCAGCCATTCACGTTCGAGTGCCAAGCGGTCACGACTTCGGGCAAGCGACTCTGGGTGGAAATCCGTGGGCTAGCTCCGGTGACAGAAGGAGCACAGTCATACGTTATCGGCACCCTGCAGGACATCAGCGAGCGCAAGCAGGTCGAAGCCCAACTGCATGAGGCGAAGCAGTTTGCCGAACAGATTTTCCAGAGCGCGGCGGAAGGCATCGTGGTCTACGATCGGGAGCTGAAATACCTGGCCTGGAATAGCACGATGGAGAAACTGACCGGCGTTCCTGCGCGGGAAGTGCTCGGCAAACACTCGCTGGAGCTTTTTTCCCATCTCCGCGAATACGAGGTAGATCGGCTTATCGCACAGGCGTTGGCCGGCCAGGTGGTGTCCTCGTGCGATATGCCCTACAAGGTACCGCGGAACGAGAAGAAGGGCTGGGTTACGGGCACTTACGCTCCATATCGTGACGCAAGAGGCAAGATCATCGGAGCGATAGGCGTTATCAGAGACATCACGGAGCGCAGAGAGGCTGAGGAACGCAACGCGCAACTGGCCGAGCAACTGCGGCAATCTCAGAAGATGCAAGCGGTCGGGCAACTGGCAGGAGGGGTGGCCCACAACTTCAACAATCTGCTGCTGGCGATTTCCGGATATTCCGAGACGATCGCCGACGCTCTGGCCAGGCGGTCGTCCCATCCTCGGGAGAGGTGTCTGCATGCGGTGGCGCAGTTGCGCAAAGCGGTGGAAATGGGCACTGCTCTGACGCAGAGACTGCGGGCCTTCTGTCGCAAGCGGGTGGTGCATCCGGTCGCGCTGAATCCTGACGAGACTATCGCGGGCATGCTCACCATGTTGCGTGACGTGCTTGGTGCGGGCATCACGCTGACCATGGAGGCGGCCGAAAGCAGCGGGTACATTCACGTCGACCCAGGGCAGATCGAAGAGAGCATCCTCAACCTGGTACTCAACGCCCGCGACGCGATGCCCTCGGGCGGGACGGTAACCATCGGCACGAGCAAGACCGTGCTGGAGGAGACCGTTGCCGAGCGGAACAGCGTCGAGCCTGGCTCTTACGTGTGCATCACTGTTACGGATACCGGTACAGGCATGAGCGAGGAAACGCTCAGCCGGCTATTCGAGCCGTTCTTCACGACCAAGCCGCTGGGGCAGGGGGCGGGCCTTGGGCTGTCGACGATCTATGGTTTCGTGAAGCAGGCGGGTGGCTTTGTCGCGGTGGACAGCGAGTTGGGCAAGGGCACGACATTCAGGCTATACCTGCCGGAATCCACAGAGCGGCCGAAATCAGCGGCGATCAAGAATCCCGTGTCGAAGCCTTCGGGTGAAGGGCGTACGGTGCTTGTCTGTGAAGACGACGACATGATTCGCGAGCTTGTGGTCCGATACCTGGCCAAGCACGGCTTCGCAGTGATCGCCGCGTCGGACGCCGAATCCGCGCTTCAGACCCTCAGTAGCCGAGAGGTGTCAATCGATGTGCTGCTCAGCGACATCCAGATGCGTGCGATGAGCGGCATTGATTTAGCCCGCGAATTGAAGCAACGGTACCCCTCAATGAAGTCTGTTCTCATTTCAGGACATCCGGACTATATGCTCGAGGAAGCGGATGGGCCGATCGAGGATGTCACCTTTCTGTGCAAGCCATTCCAAATGTCCGAACTGCTGCGCGTCTTGCCGTGATGCCATTGGATTTTCGTATTCTTTCGCGTAGCCCGG
>JBJKSL010000597.1:0-3622 GCA_046704145.1 Phycisphaerae bacterium | reverse complement strand
CCCGGCTCTGACAGCGTGCTGCGCCACCGTCCATCCTGCGGCCCGGGCGGCAGTAAACACCATCTCGAAATGCTGGGCCTGCCGAGCGTCGGTCACATATATGACGCGGTCGGCCCCGAGCTCGAAGACGCGGAAACGCAGAGCGGTCAGATCGGTCGTCGCATAGAGGAATGCTCCGTCCGATTTGCGGATGATCATGGGGAAGGGCTTGCCTTCGGGGTTCTTGAACAGCGGCTCGCCGGCAGCGTCCTCAAAGAAGATGACCAAGGCCCCTTCCGATTCGGCGATCTTCAGGACGGCCCCCTTCTTGAACAAGCTGGGCGGCGACTCGATTCGCCCCGCCTGCTCGAACCAGGCCACTAGCTCAGCCAGTGAGTCGGCGTAGAAGCTCTCGCCCCGTTCGTCTTCCTGCGTGAGCAGCACGCCCAGCCGGCGGTAAACGGGCAGGTAGTGCCGTCGGGACTCGTCTACAATGTAACGCCAAGCCTTCAGCGTCGACTCGTTCTTGTTGTGCAGAGCGACGACCTCGGCCCGGGCGCGTTCGTGGAAGGCCTCGTCCTGCTTATCGCGGGCGGTGGCCTCGCGGTAGAAGGCCTCCAGGTCGGCCAGGTGCACCTGGTCCGGATGCTCCAGGGCCGCCGGCATCTTCTCCTTGAGGTAGGCGATGAGCATGCCGAATTGCGTGCCCCAGTCGCCGATATGATTCTGGCGGATGACCTTGTGCCCCTCAAACGCGAGCACGCGGGCGATGGTGTCGCCGATGATCGTGCTGCGCAGGTGGCCGACGTGCATCTGCTTGGCGATGTTCGGGCCAGAATAGTCCACCACGACGGTCTGCGGCTCAGCGGCCGACTCGATGCCGAGCCGATCCTCACCCTCCGCCACTGGCACGACGTCGAGTTGCCGGGCCATCCAGGCCGAACCCAGACGAATGTTGATAAAACCGGGGCCGGCGATCTCGAAGGGCTCGCAGGTCTCCTTGGCCTCTGCAGGCAGGTTGTCCAGGATGCGCTGGGCCACCTCGCGAGGCTTTGCCCCCATTTTCTTGGCCAGGCCCATGGCCACGTTGCTCTGGTAATCGCCGAACTTGTCGTCGCCGGCCGGGCGGATCAGGGGGTCGACGGTGCGACCGTCCTCGCCAAGCGTGGCGACAAGTGCCTCGGTGAACAGCTTCCTGAGTTTCTCACTAATCGATGTCATGCGCGCTATTATCAGCGCAGCACAACCGAACAGCAACGTTGGAGCAGTTTAAGTTTCTGCGTAGCGCAAGGGCGTGAGTTGTACGCGAGTCAGTGCAGGGTGGCGATGCCCTTGGGCGCGTATCTCTCGGCCGCCAGCTTCTTGGCCTTGCCGACGAGGTAAAACGACCCGGTGATGCAGATGAGATCCTCGCGAGTGACGGCCCGCTCGGCGATGTCGAGGGCCTCCTCGAGCGTCGGGGCCACCTGGGCCATCTTGCCGCACTGCTCGGCGTACTCGGCGGCCAACTCGACCGGATCGGCGGCCTTGGGCGAACCCGCTGGCGTGAAGATTACCTTGTCGGCCCCAAGCTGAATGTGCCTGAGCATACCGCGGATGTCTTTGTCAGACCGCGCCCCGAAGATCACGACCATCGAGTCGTACGGAATGTTCTGGCCGATGGCCCGCATGAGGGCTTCGACGCTGGCGGCATTGTGGGCGCCGTCGACAAGAATGCGCGGGCTCTCCTGGATCATCTCCATGCGACCGGGCAGACGAGCCCTGGCCAAGCCTTCGATGGCCTTCTGATCGTCGAGATCAAAGCCGCGATCCTTGAGCAGTGCCATGATGCTGAGGGCCAGTCCGCAGTTAACCGCTTGGTGGTCGCCCGGCAAGGGCACGGCCAAGTGCTCGAAACGCGAGCTGCCGGCGGTCAAGCTGACCCGCGTCTGTGGACCACTGACGCGGGAGGATTCAAACCGGAAGCTGAACTCAATATCCCGACCGGTGAACAGTAGCGGTGCACCGACCTTGGCAGCCATGTCCACCAGCACCTTGCGAACTTCATCGGCCTGAGGCACGGTCACCGCCGGAACGCCGGGCTTGAAGATGCCAGCCTTTTCCTCGGCAATTTTGGCCAGCGTGTGCCCAAGCTGGTCCATATGATCGTAACTGATGCTCGTGATCGCACAGACCTCGGGCTTCAACACGTTGGTGGAGTCAAGCCGACCGCCCAGCCCGGCCTCGACCACGGCCAGATCGACCGCCTGCTCGGCAAAGTGCATGAAGGCCAGGGTGGTCATAATCTCGAAGAACGTGGGCTCATCCTTGGCGAGGCGTTTCACGACCGGGGCGATCTTGGCCATCAGCCGGGTCATGTCCGCCTCAGAGATCATTTCGTCGTTGATCTGAATCCGCTCACGGATGTCCATGAGGTGCGGCGAGGTGTACAGGCCAACCTTGGGCCCGGCATTGCCTACCATGGCGGCGAGCATCGCGGCGGTTGAGCCTTTGCCCTTGGTACCGGCAATGTGCACACTGCGGAACTTCTTATGCGGGTTGCCCACCCCGGCCAAGAGCCGGTTCATTCGTGCCAAACTGAAATTGGTGGTGTTATAACCCACCCGGGTCATCTTCTCGTAATCAGTCATGCAGTTCAGGAAATGTACGGCCGACTGAAACGTCCGGATGTTTGCGGGGGGCTTTTTCCGGCTGGACGAGTGAACCGTTACTGACCGTGCCATAGGTGGACTAGTCTACCAAGAATGCCGAGAAAATCAACGGTTTCTCAGGGCCGTAACGCACATAAAATCAGATTCGGCCGTCAAAGTGCACACGTTATCTTTATGGTACGCATGAAATTAGTCCAGGATCGCATTTATCTACGGCCATGGCTGCCGCCAGAGCCGATAACCAACCACGCGCCGCATATGTGCCAACTCCAAGGCGCAAAACGCCTGCTCGGGGGATGCGACAGCCGGCTGATCCCGCGGGAATCTCACCGGTCAGCGGATGACCAGCCAGGTGGCGGCACTCCGTCAGTCCCATTTTGAGCATTCAATCGTCCTGGAAATGGGGCGTCCTTGCCGATTCCCCTCACACCAACGATGGCAAACGCTCGATGAATACTGCTGCTTGGGCTCGGGGCCCCAACTTGTTCGCACCCGAGGCCACTTTTTGGTCGTATATACAATCGCGGGGGGTTCGGCGGGAGATGAAATACCCTCCTGTTGTGACGTCCGCTAACTGTTCGGATAAGATTGGCATTACGGCTTGGCCACAAGCCGTTGTCTTTGCTGGCTTCAGGGCCGAAACCGATCGCATCGATAAAACTATGCCGCGGGGTTCATGGACCTCGATTGCGAACGTATCCGCTATTAAGAACGTATCCACAAGAAATGCTGAGTACCCCAAAACTCATCAAAGGAGTACCAATGGATCGCAGGCCAGTAAGATTTTCCGGCCACCTGGGCTTTGCAACGGCAGTTCTAATCGTCTCGTCGACGACCCTGTTATGCCCGACCGTCCGCGGCGCGGGCGCTTCGACAGACAAGGGCGCTAAGCCCATCGGCAACGACGGCCAACAGCAACAGTGGATCGAGGGCGTGCGACTGGCCCAGCGCGGCTCCTTCGACAAGGCGACCAGGTATTTGGACAGCATCGT
>JBJKSL010000596.1:0-3646 GCA_046704145.1 Phycisphaerae bacterium | reverse complement strand
GAGGCTACGAATGCAAGCGCAACTCTCGTGGGAAGATGACTGCCGACTGATCATCGCCTGTTCCGGCGAAATCGAGTGGGATACCGCCGACAGCCTGATCAAGACCGTCAAAGAGGCGGTGGGTACTCGCACCGGCTTC
This sequence comes from Phycisphaerae bacterium, assembly GCA_046704145.1. Classification (GTDB taxonomy): domain Bacteria; phylum Planctomycetota; class Phycisphaerae; order UBA1845; family PWPN01; genus JACQVT01. Next base: position 3,507 of record JBJKSL010000596.1, on the reverse strand, counting down.
CAGGTTGTGGTCGATCTGCAAAACGTCGACTTCATCACCAGTGCAGGCATCGGCGGGTTGCTCCAACTGCGCAAGCTCGTTCTCGAACGCGAAGGCTCCATGGTCATCGCCTGTGCGTCGGCCATGATCGCTCAGTTGTTGCGAACCGTCGGAATCGATCGCCACGTGCCCATGCTGGAAACCCTCGATCGGGCCAGAGACCTGTTTGCCGCCGCTGCGAAATAGCATGCGCCACCGACATCTTGACGAAGTACGCGTAGCTCCTGCAGAAGACTCCGGCAACTGCCGCAATGCTGCCGGCTCTCTTTGAGTATCTACCATGAAGAGACTGATCGACATTGACGTGCTTGCTGCCGCCGAAACGCCCACCCCCGACTTGTGGAATCAACTCCTTGCCGCCGCGGCAGCCTCCCATGCAAGTGACATACATCTGTCCTGTCAGGCTGACGGCCTGCACGTGTCCCTGCGCATCGACGGCCTTCTGCACCAGCAAGGCGTGCTCTTCCCCATGGAGGCGGCCTGGCGCCTGATCAACCACATAAAAGTGCAGGCCGAGATCGATCTCAGCGAACGCCGCCGTCCGCAGAACGGCCGAGCCCGCGTTTTCGTACAGGACCATCGCGTCGACCTGCGCATCGCCATCCTGCCGACCAACTACGGGCAGGACATCGTGATTCGGATGCTTGATGCCGACCTCGCTCTGCTGGAACTCGAACAACTCGGCATGCAACGCCGCGAGCTCAGTCGCCTCATGGGCGTAATCTCCGCACCCAGCGGCCTGGTTCTCGTCACCGGACCCACCGGAGCGGGCAAGACCACTACTCTCTACGCCATGCTCAAGCGGCTCCACAACGGAGCTCGCAAGATCATCACCATCGAAAACCCCGTTGAGTACGACATCGCCGGCATCAACCAGGCCCAGGTCAACTATCGCCTAGGCGTCGACTGTCACACGCTGCTGCGGACCGCGCTGCAGCAGGACCCGGACATCATCATGGTCGGCGAGGTCCGCGACCCCGAGACTGCCAACGTCGCCGTGCAAGCCGCCGTCACCGGTCATCTCGTGTTCGCCACTCTGCATTCGGTAGGGGCGGTAGGGGCCATCGAGTCCATTTTGAACCTCGGCGCGCATCCTCACTTCGTAGCCAGAGCCTTGCGGGGAGTAATCGCTCAAGCCCTCGTGCGAAAGGTCTGCGAGAACTGCAGCGAACGTATCAGCGAAACCGAATCGGTCCTTCCGCTGGACGAGATCCAGTCACTGCTCGGGCCCGACGACCATCCCGCCCTCGCCATGGGCCGCGGCTGCGACCAGTGCCATCAAAGTGGCTACCATGGACGCATGGGCCTCTTTGAGATCATGGCCGCCGACAACAACATCCGCCGCCTCATCGAGCGAGGCGAAACCGCCGGACGAATCCGCCAGGCCGCCATCGAAGCCGGCATGATTCCTATCCAGCAGATGGGCAAATTGGCCGCTTTCCTGGGCCGGACCACCGTCGAGGAACTCCTGCGGACCGTGACCTGGGAGGAAACGCCACAAAGGACATCGCCGGATACCGCCGCCATACATTCTCGCGAATCCGAAGACGCGTCTGAGTTGGTCGCCGTCTGATCTGACGCAGACGCACAGTTTCACCTCCGCCCCCATTGCCGAAATCTTGGCAACGGCGTCTTCCCGCATTACATTGTGAGTGTGGGCCCACCGTGGGCAGACTTACACGAGTATTTTTCATCGGGAGGTAGTCCTCACGATGCCGACCAGACTTTTCTATGCCATCGGCTTCATCTTAATCTGTTCCTTCCTCATGAACTGGAGGAGCAAGAGGCAGCGTGCCACCTCCTGGAAGGGCACCGTCACCGGCGTGAAGCATCAGCGCGCCTCCGTTGCCCGCGATGAGGACCGCCGCGACGACGATCAAGTCACCATCAGTTACTGCACCGACGAGGGACGCAACGACCGTTACAGGACCAGCATGCGCGTCTACCGCCAGTACTTCGCCGGTCTGCAGGTTGGCGAGCGCCTGGTCAAGACCGCCGGCGCGTTTATGCCCAAACGCGAACTGCCCGCCACCGAAACTCCCGAACAAAACTGACCTTTTCATGGCCAGGCCGCAGAATGTGCTTGCCTTTTCCCGGTCTGACTGCCTATAGCTGATCGGTTTTGGCCAAGGGCTCACCGTCTAAGTCAGAGCTCCTGGTCTTTCGCAGAGAAAGGGAATAACCAAATGAAGACCACTACCAAGTTCAAATGTGTTTGCGGCTACGTTCACGACGGCGATCAGGCCCCCGCCAAGTGCCCGAAGTGCGGCGCCTCCGCGGAGCGTTTTACGAAGCTTGATGATGCCGCCGCCAACCTCGTCGAGCAGTCCCGTCGCACCAACGCCTACCACTGCCAGATCGTCTCGCTTGCTCGCGAGATAGAGGGGCTCTGCAAGGCCGGTATCGAGGACAATCTCGACCCCGGCTGCGTCGACGTGTTCACCAAGACGCTCGCCGCCAGCTACGACATGATGAAGCTCTCCATGACCGAGATGGCCGGCCACGCCGCCAAGGGCAAGTGGGGCTGATCGAGCGAGGAGTAAGAAGCTAGCCAACAACCCGGCAACCACCGCCGGGAACGACCGGCAGGTAATGAGCGGCGGGGTTCAGCCCCCCCGCTCTTTTTCGATACCGACCACCCCGGCCCGCCCTCAGGGGGGCCGGTTTCCTCGGCTCCTCGTAGCCCGGCCGCCCTCGGCTGGGTATCTTGGTTTTCATGGAAGCCGAGGGCGGCTGGGCCGCTTTTTCTTGCCACGCACGCCGTCAGCATCCCTTGCGCCGCCCACTGGAAACGGCATCCGCTGTTGGTACAATAGCTCGCCGCTGCTCAGCCCGATGGCTGTTCACTCCGACAGGGAGAGGATTTCCATGACGTTTTCGCGAAAGCTGTTCACCCTGGCCTGCGTATCCCTTTTCACTATGCTCGCCGTCCATGCAGTCAGCCGTGCCGCATCTGCCGTGACCGAGCCCGAGTCCGTCACTACCGAGCCCGAAGCCGCCACCACCCAGCCGGTTGCGACCTCGCAGCCCGCCAAGGTGGCCGATCCCAACTGGATCGGCCCGAACTCCTGGCAGCGGCACTTCACCATCCCGCCCTTCGTCGAGACCGCCCGCGGAATCGAAATCCCTGTAGCCACCTCTCGCCCAGCTTCAACCTACACCTACACGACCTTCTTCGGCGGGGCACGTTCGGGCAAGTCCTCCAGCACCGGCGAGAGCACCACCAGAACCCAGTCCTCGAGCCGTTCTACACGAAGTAGCTCGACCAGTTCCGGAAGCCGCAGCAGAAGCAGCAGCCGCAGTACCAGTCACAGCAGTAGCCACAGCAGCAGGAGCAGCAAGCCGCGGTAGCAGCGGTCGCTGCGGCAGTCGCTCAAGCCTGTGCACGGTCCGCACTGGCCACCGAACCGAATCAAATCAACTGAAACACGTTTGAAAGGCCCCGGGTCGCGCAGCGCACCCTGGGAT
>JBJKSL010000595.1:0-5462 GCA_046704145.1 Phycisphaerae bacterium | reverse complement strand
TGCGTCGCGGCGGGCGTCGACAGGAACAGGTTCTTGTCGAACGCCAGCTTGTATTCGTAGTCCAGCGTCTTGGCGGAAGCGCCACTAGCCTTGGCCGGCACCTCGACTTCCCACCGCAGTATGCCAGCCTTGCGCAGCGTCCGCTGGTAGACCTGGTCCTCGGAAATCTTCTCCGTCGCGTTCACCAGCGAGACCGTGATATCGGCGTTCTTGGGATCCGGCAGGCGGTCCAGCAGGCGCACCTTCACCGGCGTGTTCTTGTAGTTCTCAAGCAGTACGCGGTACTTGAAGTCCAGCTCACGGTTGCCACCCTGAATCTTGTCGGTCTTGTCGGCAAGCTCGCGTGACACGCGGAGCTGGCTGTCCACGCCGAAGCCCACCGCGAACCGCTGGTTGACGGCCACAAGCGGCAACTGGCCGCGCCCCATGAACTGGCCGTCGAAGTAGGCGCTGACCGGTCCGGCCAGCAGCGCTATCTGGCTTTCGTTGACCAGGTCTGCCTGCTGGTAGACGTACGGAGTCAGCACGGGTATCGCCTGGTAGTAGAACTCGGCCGGCATCTTGAGCGATGCGATCTGGATCATCTGCTGGTCGGAGCGGCTGGGGATAGTCATCGCTCCGCCAAGCACGTAGTTGACGCTGAGGACCATGTCGGCCGAAGCCAGTTGCCTGCCGGAAAGCAGGGCGTCTTTTTGCGCCACCAGGTCCATTATCTGGAGGCTGTTGGCGGCCGCGTTGGCTGCCCAGTCCTCTTTGACCCTGTCGTCCAAACCGAGGGCCTGACCTGTACGGTTCTGAATGGCCTTACTGAGCTCCTTATTGCCCGCAACCTGGGCGGCCTGTGCCATCGGCTTATCCAAATTCACGTAGCCCATCGGGTTGCCCGACAGCGACACCCACAGCGGCATGAGGATGGGCGCCTCGGCCACCATGTTGGGCGATGCGGTCGATAGGATCAGCTTGACGTTGTTCCAGTCTTCGCCGCTTGTCTGCTGGATGAGTGCGTTGTACTCGAGCGCCACGCCCTGCTTGGCGTCGGCGGTGGCCCTGGCGTTATAGAGCGGCGACCAGCTTGCGCCCGAGACCAGATAGTTCAGCCGCACGGCGCCCTTGCCGGCGTTCTTCTTGTCGATGAAGATCACGGCCTCGCGGGCTGTGCGGGTGAACTGGGCCGCAAGCTCGCTCCGCTGGCGCTGCAGCAGGTTCATCTTTTCCTGCAGCGTGGTCATCTGCTCGGCCAGTTCCAGGCTCTTTGCGCTCAGGTCCGCTCGCTGTTTGAAGATGAACTCGACCATCTTTTGCAGGCTATCGGCATTGAGCGTGCCCTTGGCCATGTCATCCTTGGCCTTCTCGCCGGAGAAGGCTTCCAGGTTCGTCAGCACCTTCTCCTGCTGGGCGACGAGCTGCTGTTCGGATTGGACCTTGCGGATCTGCTTGGCTAGGTCCTGCATTGCCTGCTCGAGCTTGGCGACATTCGCCTGCGGCTCTTCCTGCACGGCGCGTGTACGGAAGCGGACGGCGCGGATCTGCAGGCTGTCCTCGCCGCTGGCGAACAGGCTGTCGCCGATCACGCCGGCGGGCAGGTTGCCCACGACCAGCTCGACCGGCCCGGCCGCAGTGTCGATGGTGATCGTCCGCGTGACCAGCGCTTGGCCGCGATAGACGGTCACCGACTCGATGGTTCCTGCGTTCTCGATAGGCGCCGCCCATGCGGCCGCCGGCGCCAGGATCATCGCCAGCACTAACAAGCTTCGCGCGTTCATAAGTGTCTCCTTGGAGTTTGGTTTCCGCAGGCTTAGACGCACGAGGTGCTGCAAAGTTCCCGGCGAAAAGCAGCGGGGATAAAGACCGATGAACACAGATAAAGATAGAACAAAATGCAATTGATCCGTTATCTGTGTTTATCTGTGTTCATCCCCGCCTGCTTCCCAAATGCGAGGGCCAGGCGCGGGTTGGTGCAGGTCAGGCGGCGAGCATCCCGGTCGCTCAAGCCGACATGCTTCTTGAGATTGGCGAACGCCTTTGCCATTGTCATGCACGAGCCGGCGAAGTGCGAGCCGTCGGGCGTGAGGGTGGTCATATCGCGGCCGATCAGGAGCTTCTGCGTGCCCAGCGTGTATCGCCCGGGACCCAGGCCGGCGGGGGCCACGGCGTCGGTGACGATGATCGTCCGCTCCATGCCGGCCAAACGGATGTAGTTGCCAAGTGCGAAGTAGGGTATGTGAGCGCCGTCGGCCACGAACGTGACCCACAGTGGTTCCGGCAGGCTTAGCACGCGCTGGATGATGTTGTCATGGCGGTGCATTTGCATTGGGCAGCCGTTGCCCAGGTGCGTGAACATCGTTAAGCCGGCATCCTGGGACCCGTGGAGTTGCGCGATTGTGGAATTGCAGTGTCCGGCCGCGACTCTTACGCCGGAGCGCGCAAGCAGCTTCGTCACCTTGAGCCTCGTGTCGCATTCGGGGGCAAGCGTCACGATCCTTGCCAGGCCGCCGGCGGCGTCGAGCAACAGCTTCATTTCGTCAACATCGGCAGGCCTTATGTGTGCGCGTGGGTGCGCACCACGATAGCCTGCCTGCTGGTTGATGAACGGGCCTTCAATGTGGATGCCGGCGATGATCCGCCTGGAGAGTTCATCCCGCTCGCGCAGCTCGATGAGCCTTCGCAGGCGGCGTTGCATAAGCTCCAGGCGGTCGGTGATTATGGTGGCCAGTATGCTTGCAACGCCGCCGCGAGCCAGGCTCGCGCACGCGCGGTGAAGCTGCGCGGCCGTCAGCCCGTCGGCATTGAAGTCCACTCCGGCAAAGCCATTGACCTGAAGATCGAAGAAACCAGCGGAAGCATTGCGCGTCACTCAAAAGACTCCTTTGATCCCATTGTGCGTCGCCCGGGGACGCAGGACAATAGCAATGGCAGAAAAAAGAAGTGGCTGTTCCTATTCGTTTGGGACGATTAGAATTACTGAGTATGGTACGGAATATTGACCTGCCGGTCGACAAAGTGACAGAGTTCTGTCGCAGGCATCATATCCGCAAATTGGGTTTGTTTGGCTCAGTTATGCGGGAAGACTTCCGGGCGGACAGCGACGTGGACGTGCTAGTCGACTTCGAACCCCAACATGTTCCTGGTTTCATTGCGCTGTATGCCATTGAACAGGAACTCTCGCAAATTCTGGGCGGCCGCAAAGTGGACCTTGTGACTGAGAAGTTCCTCAACGAGCGGATTCGCCGCAGGATAATGGACGACCTGGAGATCCAGTATGCAGCGGGATGACCAAGTCTACCTGGGGCATATACTCGACACTGCTGCGAAGATTCAAAGCAAGACTCGCGGACTGACACGCCAGGAGTATGACGCTGATGAGAATCTCCGATTGGCGCTGACGCACCTTCTGCAGATTATCGGCGAGGCAGCGCGAAGTATCTCGCAGGAGTTCAAAGATGCTCACCCCGAGGTGCCGTGGAAGGCGATTGTAGGTATGCGCCACAAAGTCGTGCATGAGTACATGTACGTAGATGAGGACATCGTCTGGAAGACTGCGATAGAGGAAGTCCCCGTCCTGGCGGCTGTTCTTGGCCCGCTGAACTTGTCCTAGCGCTGCCTCGATATATCGCCACTTGATCCTGTCGACAATCGCTAATCGTTTCTTCGCACCGCAAGGGCGGTGGGGCGGGCAATCAGGTTGGCAAGCTGCAGATCGACGTCGGTGAAGGGCTGCTCGCCCTTACGGTAGAGCAGGACCATGCCGATCATCTCGCCGTTGGCGGGCAACAGCGGCACTGCCAGGATGCTCAGACCTACCAGATATCGCTGAACCGCGGGCTCGAACTCGTCGGCATGTTCGCCGGCGTCAATCAGTGTCGGCTGCGGCTGGGTCAGCAGCCTGTCGATCATCGGCCGCGCCAAGGCCAGGCAGAACTGCTGGCTGTCCGGGCCGGGCACGCCGAAGCGGCCGACGAGTTGGAGCTGTGCCTCGCTGTCGCACACCATTGCCGAGCCGAAGAGCGGGCCGCTCTGGCGGGCGATCAGCGTAAAGAGCGCGCGGAACACATCATCGTCGTTTCGGGAATTCAAGAGATGCTGCTGATACTGGGCCAGCAGCTTGTGGATATCCAGTTGCGTGCTGATGCGTCGGCAGGCAGTAGCGGCGGCATCGGTTCCGAATGCCATATCCACCTGCTTACGCTTGAGGCCCTTGGCGATCTTGCGCAGCCGCTGGCGGCGGGCCTTGAGGTACGTGGCGCCGCTGCGGCGCCTGAGCTCTTCTCGCACGGTGGCTTTCAAGTGGCCCAGATCGAAGGGCTTGTTGAGCATCTCGACCGGTCGCCTGCGTGATGCCTCGCTGAATGATTCGGCGTCGCCGTGGCCCGAGATAAGGACTGCGGGCACATCCGGCCAGATGCGGCGCAGGCGGTCGATAACGTCCAGGCCGCTGCAGTCGCCCAGGCACAGATCGGTGATGATGAGGTCGACGCGCCTGCTAGCGCCGAGCTTGACGGCGTCGCAGCCGTTTGCCGCCGAGGCGATTTCGACATCCTCACCGCGAAATGCGTCGCAAAGCAGCTCGCGAAGGGGCTGTTCGTCGTCCACGACCAGAATGCAAGGCTTGGCATTGGACATCGCACTCTCCTCAATCGGCGGCGGGCAGCTCGACGAACGCAGTCGTGCCCGTGCCGACGCGGCTCTGCAGCCAGATCCTGCCACCGTTGATCTCGACCAGCCGCCTGGCCCTGGGAAGCCCCAGGCCGCGTCGGCGACCGGCCTTCTGCGATGAGAAGAACGGCGCAAAAGCTTTGGCCAGCGTCGCAGCGTCCATGCCGGTGCCAAAATCCGTCACCGTCAGCAGGATTTTGGGTCCTGCGGCGGCGGCCGAGAGCTCCATCCGTGGCGAGGGCTCGCCGGCCGTCGCGGCGTTGCCCAGCAGCTCGACCAGTACCTGCTCGATCTGCGAGGGGTCGGCCTGCACTGCGGGCACGCCCGGCTCAACCTTTATATCGACCTTTGAGGCCGCGGCTTGAGCATGACTTGACTCGCCAAACGCCTTGGCGGCCCTTTGCAGGAGTTCGCCGGGGTCGATGGGACGTGCCTCCGGGGGCGGCGGGGAGGCGAATTCCATGAGCTGCGTGATGATGTCGCTGATCTGCTGGGCCTGGTTGGCAAGCGTCTGCCACAACTTGCGATCGGCGTCGCTGGCGGCCTTGGCGGCCATGAGCTGCGCCCGGCCGGAAATGACAGCAAGCGGCGTGTTGATCTCGTGGGCCGCCCCGGCCGCCATCTCGCCGATGGCCGACAGAGTCTTGGCCTCGGCCAGGGCTTCCTGCGCCTCGCCCAGAACGCGGGCGGCGGCGGCAAGTTGCTCGCTCAGCAGGTGAGCGCGCCAGCGGCCTTGGACGAAGGCAAGCATTAACGCAAGTGCTTCCGGCAGCGGGGCGACGCCCGCAACGCCAGTGCCGGCCGATGCG
>JBJKSL010000594.1:0-3354 GCA_046704145.1 Phycisphaerae bacterium | reverse complement strand
GTTATAAAGTTCGTTGGAGCAAACGAACTCACCAGCATCGGGCAAGTCGGAGTGGATATTGATGGCGACCAGGGTGTCGGGCTTTGGCGGCTGCGGCAGGCCGGCCACTTCGACATAGCGAAAGCCGTGATAGGTGAAGTGGGGCTCCAGGGTTCGCTCGCCTTTGCCGTCCAGCAAATAGTCGTCCTGCTGGGCCGTGCCCCATAGGCTCTTCACGTTAAGGCTGCCATCCGGGTTGCAGGCTTCGGAATGGCGAATGGTCAGATGAGTTCCCGCCGGGCCGTCCACCCTGAGCCGGCAAAAGCCGGTGATTTCCTGCCCCAGGTCGAAAACGTAGAGGCCGGGCTTGACCTCTTTGACGGCGACGGGTCGCATTTGCCGGATAGCGCGGACAGGCTGAGAGCGTTGCCAAACCAGCGGGGTGGCGTCGCGTGGCTGGGTCCAGACGTTGGCCCAGGCGTCATCGTCAAAACCGGGCCGGTCCCAGCCGGGTAGTTCACGCCGGCAGTCATAGCCTTCGCCATCGAGCAAATCTGAATACAGCACCGGGCCGGAGAGCGTGCTGCGCCACTGGCCGTCGGTGGCCACGGTTAAATTACGCCCGTCGGCCAGTTCAATATCCAGTTGGGCCAGGAACTGCGGGAATGTGCCATCAATACAGCGCATCTGGTGAAGGTTCATGTGGCCTGCATACCAGCCGTAGCCCAGAAGGGCGGCAATGGCATTGGGGCCAGGTTTGACCAGGGCGGTAACATCGTGAGTCTGATAGGGCTGATGCTGGTGGTAGGAGGTGTAGCCGGGGGACAATAATTCGTCCCCAACGCGCTGTCCGTTGAGATGCACCTCATAGAATCCGCGGGCTGAAACCGAGAGCATGGCGCGGGCGATCTTGCCAGGCACAGTGAATTCGCGGCGCAGCAGCGGCACGCGCGAGACCGTGCGTGAGGCCGGCACACCGGGCATCTCCACTCGCAGGGCTGGCGAATCCGGAGCCAGTTCCACTGCCGCCTTGCCGTCTACTAGAAAACGCTTCGACCACTGCTCGGTTTCAAGCGAGTCGGAACACTCCACCTTCGCATTCAGGGAAAGCACCCTGGTGCCGTCAAGAACCTCAAAGCCGCCGAGGGCCAGGCCGAAATCCTGCGCATCCCAGCAGGTCAATAGCGTCGTGGTCAGCCGAACAAATCGACCGCTAACCGCAGGGAATGAAAAATGGCAGCGTTGCTCTCTCGGGCTTGGATAGTCCGAATGGGTCTGATCCACCACGGTTTGGGCATCGTGAAAATCGGCGGTGCCGGCCACTTCGATCTTGAACCGCCGGGGAAACATAACCGAGGGGAAATCCTTGTGCAGCTTGGTTGGCCGGGCGGCCAGCAAGTCCACGGCATCCAGCTTGCGAGCGGCTGCCAGGTCCAGGGTCACTAATTTGGCGGCAGCAGGGTTGGTGGTCAGTAGGCTGCGATAGCAATGAATGGGCGTTAGCGGTCGGTTGGCCGGATCGGCAAGCACGGGGTCGCTGATCCATTGCGCCTGCCAGTCGGCGGGCTCGAGCAGGCCCATGGTGAACGTAGCCATTGAACTCCAGGGACTTGGCTCGTCCTGCATGTCCCAGGCCCGCACCCGCCAGTAACAGCTCTGGTGCGAGGTGAGTCGCTGGCCGGCGTATTCCACAGATATCTGGTTGTCTGAGACGACCTTGCCACTGTCCCACAGGTCACCCCTCTCCTCTGCCAGGAGTTTGGGGGAAGACGCCGCCAAGACTTGAAAGGCCGTCTGACGTTCGCCGCGGAGTTCGGAGTTGAGCACCCAGCTCAAATGTGGCTTTGCCACATCCAGGCCCACCGGATCCTGCCGGAATTCGCAACGCAGTTCACCGACCGTTGCTGCCCATACGTTATTGGCCAGCAGCGTCAGCGCAGCCAACAAGAAGATCGTCGCTCTGGAAGTACCAACCATCTGCATGACTATTCTTAAACCTGAGGCGGAAGGACTTTCGCCATCAAAACACCACCGTTCCGTGTCCTCCCCAACACCACTGCCACCACAACTCTACAGTACGGAGACAACGCTGTAGCGTCAAAATGTCCCCCCGAGCCGCGAGTGATCCTTTACATCCCAACTCACGATTGCAACGGGTGCGGCGAGTTCGTGGGCTTTGCTGGTCAGCTGACGCGCTTGGACAACCCGAGGTCCAGGTCAATCGTCCCGATATGTTCTTCGACGCCAGCCGCTCGGCTGGGCTGGTCAATGATTAATGACGGCACCAGCCCACGGCGGGTCACCACTCCGAGGCAGGTGCGGCGGACAAATTCGCTACAGCCTGATGCATAATCACTTTGACAAAGGTGCGAGACGACCGCGGGCAGAAGAATTCTGGCGCAGAAATCCCTGCTTCTTGTACGCAAGGTAACGATTTAGCGCCAAGCTCTGATTATCTGTATGGTGAGCGGAAGTCAAACCCGGCGTAAAACGACCAACGGCGAACGTGGGGCAGCGCCGCACTGTTCGCCGTTGTCGTTCTTTATGTCGGCTCTTGAATTCGTCGGCCTGCGCGAATCAAGTGCCAGGGCCCACTCGGGGCTCAACAAAAACTTCGCGCCGCTAAGAAGCGGCACACTCGATTTGTCTGCATTCGCCCAGTCGCATCCTCCTTGTAACGGAAACACAAGGAAACCAGGCTCTGCACGGAAGGGACAGCCCGTTCAACCGCCCCTCCCCCCTGTCACCAGCAGGATGCACTCGCATCCCACCGTGAAGGCACGCGTAATCGCGAACCTTCGGGCCGGCGTCTCATCAGATCCAACCCGCTCATCGCGTCAGTCGAACCCGCGTCACCCCAGCCACCAGATTATATACGTCACGTTTTCACCCCGGGCAAATACAAATCCAACAATTCGTCACGTTACGTTTCCTCCTGTAATCATGCCGTCTTCTGCTTGACTTTCATTGCCGCTTCACGACCGGGTACACCGCCACAAACAACAACGCATCGCAACAGCCTGACCTGTCATTAACCGCCGACGCTATACGAAGACTCTGCTGCACGATGTGCGGCAATGCATCACCACACTCGTCTGCCGCTGCAACTACAAATCTTTACCCGCAGTTCCGATTCAATAAATTCCGGCCGCAAGGCCGATAAGTTAAGCACCGGTGGCGTGCATGGAGGGGGCTGCGCGCTGGAGACGACGACCATGGAATATGCCGCAATTACCTTTTGGCTCTTCGTAATCGTGTTCTCTGCTCTCGGCGTGCATCGCTTGTGGAGCTCACTCGTACAGCCGAGGATCGTTAACTCCATCCTGCTGCCCGGAACGCTCGTGGCTCAACTGGGACACATCCTCGGTCTGCTGG
>JBJKSL010000593.1:0-5107 GCA_046704145.1 Phycisphaerae bacterium | reverse complement strand
TCCCTCGACCGCGTGCAGGACAGCCTCAAGGCCTACATGGAACGCACCACGTGGTTCGAAGAGCAGTTCCCCAAGGAGCCGATGGGCTCTATCGCCTACTTCTCGGCCGAGTTCGGCTTGCATGAATGTCTGCCCATCTACGCCGGCGGTCTCGGCGTGCTGGCCGGAGACCATCTCAAGAGCGCCAGCGACCTCGGTCTGCCGCTCGTGGGCGTCGGTCTGCTCTACCGGCAGGGCTACTTCCATCAATACCTGACCAACGACGGCTACCAGTTCGAAGATTATCCCGACCTGGACTTCTCGCTGTTGCCTGTACAGCCGGTACGTGACGAGGCCGGCAAGCAGCAGACGGTCACTGTCGATATCGGGCATCATCCGGTGGACGCCTCCATCTGGCAGGTGACGGTCGGACGCGTGAAGCTCTACCTGTTGGACACCAATGTGCCCACCAATCGCCCGGAGGATCGCGACATCACCGCCCGGCTTTACGGCGGCGATCAGGAAATGCGCATCCGCCAGGAGTTCGTGTTGGGCATCGGCGGCGTGCGTGCCCTGACCCAACTGGGCATCCGCCCGTCGGTCTGCCACATGAACGAAGGCCACTCGGCATTCCTGGCCGTCGAACGCATCCACGAGCAGATGCGCGAGTACGGTCTGAGCTTCAAGGAGGCTCGCGAGGCCGTCGCCACTGGCAGCGTGTTCACCACGCACACGCCCGTGCCCGCCGGCATCGACCGCTTCTCGCCGCAGTTGGTCAGCAAATATCTGGGCAGCTACTGCCAAGCGCTCGGCATCAACCTTGATACCCTGCTGGAACTCGGCCGCATGAACATGGCCGACAAGGCCGAGCCCTTCTGCATGGCTGTGCTCGCGCTGCGGCTGAGCTACCTGAGCAACGGCGTCAGCCAGGTCCACGGCGACGTCAGCCGAAAGATGTTCAGCGGCGTGTACCCCGGCGTGCCGACCAACGAGGTGCCCATCACCTCCATCACCAACGGCATCCACACGCGAAGCTGGCTCTCACGCGAAGTCGCACACCTGTTCGACCAGTATCTTGGCCCGCAATGGGTGGACGACCCCGTCAACCCGGTGACCTGGCAGCGCGTCGAGCTCATTCCTGACGCCGAACTCTGGCGATCGCACGAGCGTCTGCGCGAACGGCTGGTCGGCTTCGCCCGACGTCGCGTCAAGGCACAGCTGATATCGCGCGGGGCGCCGCCCGCAGAGGTCGACACCGCCGACGAGATCCTCGATCCTGAGGCCCTCACCATCGGCTTCGCCCGACGATTCGCATCCTACAAGCGGGCACTGCTGCTGTTCCGCGACCAGGAGCGGCTTACGCGCATCCTGACCGATCCACACAAGCCCGTGCAGTTGGTGATTGCCGGCAAGGCTCACCCGCGCGACGAAGGCGGCAAGGAGCTCATCAAACGCATTGTCGCGTTCGCCAAGCAGCCGCACCTGCGAAACCGCATCGTCTTCGTTGAAGACTATGACATGACTGTGGCACGACTGCTGGTCGAAGGCGTCGACGTGTGGCTCAACACGCCCATCAAGCTGCATGAGGCCAGCGGCACCAGCGGCATGAAGGTCACGCCCAACGGCGGCATCAACATGTCCATCCTCGATGGCTGGTGGCCCGAAGGCTACGACGGCACCAACGGCTGGGCCATCGGCGACCGCCGCATCTATGGCAACCAGGATTACCAGGACTTCATGGAATCCGAGAGCATCTATGACCTCCTCGAAAAAGAGGTCATCGTGCGCTTCTATGACCGTGGCAGCGACGGCCTGCCTCGCCGCTGGATTCAGGTGATGAAGTCCTCCATGAAAACCTGCGGCCCGCTGTTCAGCGCCCACCGCATGGTCCGTGAGTATACCGAGCGCTTCTACCTGCCGGCGGCACGACGCTGGACCCGCTTCGTCGAGAACGGCTACACCGTCACCAAGGAAGTTGCAGGCTGGCGGCACAAGCTGCACGAAAAGTGGGACGAAGTGCAGATCGAAGGCATCGAGGCCGAGATTCCCAAGGAGCCGCAGGTCGGCCAGCAATTGCCGGTCAAAGCGGAGATCCGCCTCGGCTCCATCAAGCCGGAAGAGATCTCGGTCGAACTGTACTACGGCCCACTGGACCCGCGCGGCGCAATCACCACCGGTGCATCCGTACCTCTGCAGTGCGAAGGCACTAATGGCACGCCCGGCCTGTTCAAGTACACCGGGGCATTGCCCTGCGAGTACAGCGGCCAGTACGGCTACGCCCTTCGCATCGTCCCCCACCACCCGGAGATGGCCGCCAGATACAACGTCGGCCTCGTCCGCTGGGGGTAGGGACGAAGAGAATGCAGAATGTAGAATGATGAATGCAGAATGCTGAATGTAAAACCAAGAAGGCGGGCATTTTGCCCGCCTTCTTTCTTTATCAGAGCCGGGTTCTGTGAACCCGGTGCCCCTACGATGCCGATTATCCTGTCCTCCGCCTGCTTGCGTGGGTTCTCTGCCGGGGTGACAATGGCTGACATGGACACCACAGCCAGACAGGAGTAGACCGCAGTGGGCTGGCTAGAACTTCCAACCTGTTGCCCGCATTGCGGCGAGCCGCAATCGATCCGCGCCCAATTCACCGTGGGCAACCTCTGTAGAGCCATCGCCGAGTTCGCGGCCATGATTGCGCTCAACGTGGTTGTTGCCATCATCGTGCAGGGTAGCGTGACCGTGCCCGTTACTTCGCGAACCTTCCGCTGCAAGTTCTGCCACCGCACTTTTCGCGCGTCACCGGACGAGCGGAACCGCAAGCGTCGCTCGCCCGGTCACTGCAACCGTTGCGGCTACGACCTGACCGGTAACGTCAGCGGCACATGCCCGGAATGTGGAGACAAGCTTTAGCGCATTCGCCCTCTTGTTATAGCGGCAGACTACAGCTCTTCTACTTCTCCGGCAGCTTCATCACGTCCTTCCGCAGCCAACCGATCTTCCGCCCCTCGGCTACGTGCGTCATGCGTATTGCGTCGGCCGTCTTCATGAACTGCTCGTAGACTGCCTGGCGCGTATCAGACACGGGCCAGGGACGGTCTGACTTCTCCGCTTTGTCGTGCAGGCGATCCCATGCCACGATGAACGTGTACAGCACCGGCAGCTGGGCCACATGCACGCGCTGAAGCAGTTCCGGATCGTCGCTGACAGCCGCCTCGGCCTTCTGCAGATGCCGCCAGCCCGCGGCCAGCGTCCGAAGCGAGAGGAACTTCGCATTTTCGGTGGAGAAACAGCCCAACGGATCGCCACTCTCAGCCACCGCCTCATGCGTGACCTGCAGATACGCACGAATCTGCGGCGCCGCCGGCCCGTAGTAGCCGTCAATGAACTCGTCGATCAGCTTGCGGCCGTCGAGCGAAGGGTTCCACAGCAGCTTGGCCAGCACCCACGCCCGCAGCTCCATCATCTCGGCCCCCCAGGTGTGATACGCTCCCTGCTCGAAAACGCCCTTCACGCTGTGCTCGGCGAAGAAATGCACGTTCGGCCCCAGCACGTCCAGGTTCGGATGCGGCAGCACGTAGTGCCGAAAGTTGGTCGTGTAGTCCCACACGTACAGCCGATTGCAGATCTTCGACCAGCCCTCGATGTCCTTGCGGAACGCCTCATTGACCGGATCGGTCAGCGGCTTGGCGAAGGAGCACTCGATACTGCACAGCCACACCACCACGTTCGGCCGCGGGCGCACGTGCAGCGGCGGCTTACGCGTGTACTGATACGCGAGCGTGCTGATGGCCACGTTCGGATAGTCCTTCTGAATCTCCTCCGCCACCGCGTTTACGAATCGCAACAGCGTGCCTGCGTGACTGCCTTCCTCCTTGTCGATGGCGGCACACTTGGGGCACGTGCACGGATTGTAGCAGTCGTTTTGCGACACGCTGGCCATGGTTGCCGCGGGGTTTTTGGCGAGGCGTTCTTTCAGATTCTTGACCAGCTCGGCCCGCATCTCGTCATTGGTCAGGCACAACTGGGCGTTATCGTGCGTGCGCTTGCCATTGATCTCGCTGAACCACTCCGGGTGATCGTTGAAGTACTTGCTGGGCGGGATCAGGCTGTAAGCGGTATGCACGAAGCCTTCGATGACGTGCTTGCCGCCGTGCTTCTCCTCCAGTCGCTCGTGCGGACCGTTGCAGCGGTTGCGAGCCGCCCAGTCGCCGTCAAACGCACTGAACCAGAAGGGCTCGCGATACTCCAGCGGTGGCACGTAACGCACGTCGAGTTTGTCGAACTTCAAAGTGGGCTTGCGCGGAACGAAGCTTGCCGTGGGCGACCACCAGCGGCAACCAACGTGATCCTCAAGGAAGGTGTACACGGCGTAGAGCGTCCCGCGCGGTCTACCGCCTGCGAGGATCAGATCCTTGCCCACCGTGCGGATGATCAGCCCCTCCTGGCCGAGGTCATCGAACTTGCATTCCGGATCCACCGTCCGCGCCGCTGCGGGACCAACCAGTATGCGCGGATGATTGCCCACCGACGTGTCGGCACTGTCCAGGATGGCGAACTTGGCATCCACAACCTCGCCCAGCCAGCGGGCCAATTCCTCAGCCGCATACTTCTCCGCAGGCGTTGCGTCCGCCGCCACGCTGATGACGGCAGCGGGCTTACCGTTGGCAGCAATGGTCACTGCAGAGCAGGGTACCGCCAACAGCAAGGCAAGGCCGATGGGAGCGATTCTTGTGATTCTTGCGGGCATGGTTGCTCCTTGAACAAGGCCAGGATTGGCCTGAATCGTTGTTCACAAACGGCCCCGCCACGACACGGGCGAGGGCACCAAGAGGGCCACGCAACGTTTTCTTTTCGTATGGGACCGGCATCCTGCCGGTCCAAATGACCGGCTGGAAGCCGGGTACGTGTTTAGCGTCCGCCCTCGTTCTTGTCCCCGGAGGCGAGAAAATAGCCACAGGACTCATTTGGGCCCCGGAGGCGAGAAAATAGCCACAGGACTGTTTGGGCCCCGGAGGGGTCGCCGAAAATCGCCACGGGTGTAGCAGTTCGCCAGGGCTTGTCCCTGGCGACGCGGAACCCGTGGAAAGCTCCACCGCAGACACCCTCTTTTTCTCCCCGATAGGGGCGGCTATCG
>JBJKSL010000592.1:0-4217 GCA_046704145.1 Phycisphaerae bacterium | reverse complement strand
ACGCGACGCGGGGGTCCTGGCTGTCCTGTACTGCGGAGGGCTTCGGCGTGCCGAGGCTGTCGCCCTGGACGCAGGCGATTACGATCCGCAGACGGGTGAACTCAAGATCAGGAACGGCAAGGGCAACAAAGACCGGCTTGTGTACATCAGCGTATCTGGCCGCGAAGCAATCGCAGCATGGCTGGCGGTCCGCGGGCTCGAGCCCGGCCCGCTGTTTCTCGCAACGAACAAGGGCGGCGCGATCGTACACCGGCGGCTGAATCCCCAGGCTGTGCTTGACATGCTCGCCAAGTTGGCCCGCCGTGCGAACGTGAAGGCGTTCAGCCCGCATGATCTGCGTCGAACATTCATAAGCACGCTGCTGGATGTGGGTGCCGATATCGCGGTTGTGCAGCGACTTGCTGGCCATTCCAATATCACGACCACTACCAGATACGACCGCAGGCCCGAGGGAGCGAAGCAGAAGGCCGCGGAACTCCTGCATTTCCCGTTCACTACTGGCAAGCCAGCCCGTGCCCGCAAGATCGGCTGACGTTTTACCCTTTGCACGTTCGGAGCACAATCCATGACGCAATACCTCACCACTTCCGAAGCCGCCGCCCGCCTGCGTTGTTCCCGGCGCATGGTGTGTGAGCTCATTCAGCGTGGCGAGATCAAAACACGGCGGCTAGGTAGACAGTACAGGATTCCAGAAGACGCACTTGATATGCCTGAGGTTGAGGCGAAGCGAGAACATATGTCGAAACGAGTCAGGGCAGAAATCGCAGCAGTCGAAGCGTGGCTCGAGGAAGACGGACACATCACTCAGAACAGCGGGTGTCAGTGACACCCAGGCCGTGGGCAAAACCGGGGTAAACGGGGGTAAACTCACAGCTCCCCAGAGGTGCAGAATCGCCAATGTTTATGCGAGTTTTCTAGCGTTTTCGAGGTTGTGCGATTCGTTATTATGAGTCGCCTGCTCTAACCGCTGAGCTATGGGCCCTCAGCAACCCTCATTCTAACCCATTTCCCGCATCCGTCGCAAAGGCTGGCCAACGCCCCCTCCTGCCTGTAGAATCCACCCGCCGCGCGAATACCGCCTTGAATGCCATACGGATTGGGGAACCACATGTTGAAGAAATGCACGCTGTTCGTCGTTCTCTTGGTGCCGTCGGTCTGCTTTGCCTGGGGGGTTGAAGGCCACCAGATCGTGGCAGAAATCGCCTCCAGGCACCTCGACGCCAAGGCCCGAGCCGCCGTCAAATCCATCCTCGGCGGTGAGTCCATGGTCGACGTTTGCACCTGGGCAGACGAAATCCGCAAGGAACCCAAATACATCTTCACCGACGGCTGCCACGGCGTGACCATCCCGCCCGGAGCCAAGAAATTCAAGATGAAGCGCGACTGCGCCAACGGCAGATGCGCCCCGGCCGCCATCGAGAAATACGCCGCCATCCTCAAAGACCCCAAAACCAAGCCTGCCGACAGGCTCGACGCTCTCAAGTTCGTCATCCACTTCGTGGGCGACATCCACTGCCCCGTGCACGCCTCGTATCCTCACGGCAAGGGCGGCGTCGCCGTCGACGTGACCTTCTTCGGGCAGCCGACCATCCTGCACAAGGTCTGGGACAAGTGGATCATTGAACGCGTCAACAAACCCTGGCAGCGTTACGCCGCCGAACTCGATCGCGCCATCACCAGTAAGCAGCGCGATGAGTGGTCAGGCACCATGGACCCCGTCGATTGGGCTAACGAGACTTTCCAGGTCGCGTTGAAGTACGTCAACGTCAGCCCCGAGCACAACCAAATCGGCGAGGACTACTTCAAACGCGGCGTCCCCGTGATCAACAAGCGGCTGAGCATGGCCGGCATCCGCCTGGCCACCATCCTCAACGGCATTCTCGGCGAGGCTAAGTCCGCCACCAGCCGACCGGCAGCGAAGAGCCACTGAATGGGTATTCACCATTTTGTGTGGGACCGGCATCTTGCCGGTCAAAATCACCGGCTGGAAGCTGGTCCCGCATGGAAAGCGCTGCCGAATCGCGAAACTCAGCCAATCGGTAGATACTGACAGAGCGCCGCGAGTCTCTTGCCAGTCTTTTCACCGTGATTCTTTGTATTCTGTGGGCCTCTGTGGCTCGTTTTCACGAAACTGTGAATCAGTCCTTCCTGACTGAGCCGCGCGCTTGCGGCCGTACGAGCGACGCAAATACGCCCACGGCCAGGATGCCCAGCACTGCCCCCAGCAGGTACAGATTGAAATGCCTGCCCAGCAGTGCCTTCAGCCAAACGTGCGTCAGCATCTTGACGCCCACCAGCATAAGCACGAACGACAGCGCCACCTTCAGGTACTGGAACCGGTCTATTATGCCGGCCAGCGCGAAGTACAGACTCCGCAGTCCAAGAATCGCGAACACGTTGCTCGTGAACACCAGGAACGCATCGGCAGTAATCGCAAAGATCGCAGGAATCGAATCCACCGCGAAAATCAGGTCGGTAACTTCGACCATGATCAACGCCAACAACAGCGGCGTAGCCATGAGCGCACCGCCCCGAGCCTTGTCCGCCACCGCGTCAATCTCGACATCAGCCCCCGGCACCGGCGGCTCATGCGAGGCCACCGACCCGCCGCTGACGAAGAAGTGCTCGCCGTGGTACCGCTCCGTGATGGGCATAAGCCTGCGCGCCAATCGCACGATCGGATTGCGATTCGGGTCCGCATGCCCCTCACCTGCAAACAGCATGCGCACGCCCGTCACGATCAGGAACGCCCCGAACACATAGAGGATCCACGCAAAGCGATGGATCAACCCCACGCCGATGCCGATCATTGCCCCGCGCATAACTAGCGCACCGACGATGCCCCAGAACAGCACGCGATGCTGATACATCGCCGGTACTGCAAAGAAGCTGAACAGCATCGCGATGACGAAAATGTTGTCGACCGCCAGCGACTTTTCGACCAGATACCCCGTCACATACTTCAACGCCGCCGAACCCCCGTCGTTGTACACCCAGCCGATGCCTGCAACCTCCTCCGGCGGCCCCGCCATCACGTCCGGCGTAAGCCCCAACCCCTGCCAATGATGCTCGTACCCGAAATAAATGAACACACTGAACGACAACCCGATGGTGATCCAGAACGCCGACCAGCCCAGCGCCTCCTTCACGCTGATCACATGGGCATGCCGATGAAACACGCCCAGATCCAGCGCCAGCAGCACCAGAATCAACAGAATAAAACCGGCATACATCCAGAGCATCAGTCGCTCCCCGAAACCGAGCTAATGCTATGCGAGCCTTTGTTTCCAGTAATCCGGGTGACGGTGCAGGTGCATAACCGCCAGGATCTGCACTTCATTGAGATGTTCCGCATAGAGCAGCCCGTACGGGAATCGAGCTGTCTGGCACCGCCTTATTTCTCCTTCGAGAACTGGCCAAGCCCGGGGGTTGCAGAGGATTCGTTCGATAGTGGAGTGCACTTCGATTGAGAACTCCAGCCCCAAACCTTCTTTGCATGTCTCGTAGTAATCAATGGCGGCGAAAAACTCAGCCTGGGCATCAGGATGAAATGAGTAGTTCATGTGCCGAAGCGCTTCTGAATTGTAGCGAACACCGCTTGACCCGGAATTGCCTCGGCCTTGCCGGTCCGCAGCTCAGTCAGCCTCCGCTGTGCGACTGCAGCCCATTCCTTGTCCAGATCGGCCTCCGGCGGATTGAGCGTTCGCAGGATGTGGTCGGCAACCCTCGCGCGCTCTTCGACTGGCAGCGAAGTCGCTTCGGCAATCAGTTCGTCGGGTTTCATGTGCTCTTACGTCTCCTCGCACCGTGTCCTTGGACTATAGTCTAACCGATAAGGCACAGCAAGCGACCTCCAACTATCCCCAGGACTCGACTTTTCCGCCGTTTTTCGCGATGCTGGGGGCATGAGAGCCGTTTTCCATGAGAACGGCTTCCACTACGGCGGCTCAAACACTGCCCGCAAGAGACTGACGCAGACGCCGCCTACAAAAGGACGCGAACGCGTATGACCCGCGACGAAATCTGCAACAAGTTCCTCGAGTCCCTCAGCTTCGACCTCTACCCCTATCAGGAGGAGGCCCTGCTCGGATGGTTCGACTCGCCCGGCGGAGTGATGGTCTGCGCACCCACCGGCATGGGCAAGACCCTCATCGCCGAGGCTGCCGTCTTCGACGCCCTGCATAGCCGCCAGCGCCTCTACTACACAACGCCGCTCA
>JBJKSL010000591.1:0-3700 GCA_046704145.1 Phycisphaerae bacterium | reverse complement strand
GCGGCGGCATCCTCGACGTGGGCTGCTACTGCACGTCGATGGCCCGCCTCCTCGCCGGAGCAGCCACCGGCAGCGACTTCGCCGAACCGACCGAGCTGTCCGGCTATGGCCACGTGGGCCCGACCGGCGTCGATCACTACGCAGTAGCGTGCCTGCGCTTCCCCGGCGATATCGTCGCCAACCTGGCTACCGGCGTGAGCGTCAACCAGGCCAACGTGCTCCGCATCTTCGGCACCAAGGGACACATTTACGTCCCCAGGCCATGGACGCCCGGTGCCAAGTCCGACCCCACCCGCATCTACGCCCATCTGGACGACGAACCCGCGCCGCGCAAGATGATCATCGAAACGGGCCGCCCGCTGTTCGCCATCGAAGCCGACGTGGTGGCCGAAAACATCCCCCGCCGCCAGGCACCGTCACCCGCCATGACCTGGGACGACACGCTGGGCAACGCCCGCACCCTCGACCGCTGGCTGGCCGCCGTGGGCGTGCGGTATTCGACCATGGGTGAATAGGGCCGGAAGCCGGCATGGAACGTGGTTCTTGGTTGCGGTTCTTGGTTGTTTGTCGGACCGGATTAAACTATATTCGTATGGACTATGCACAGCGAGTAGCGGTCGAACCTGGCAAGCGAGGCGGAAAGCCTTGCATTCGAGGGTTGCGCATAACCGTTTACGATGTGCTGGACTATCTTGCCTCCGGCATGACGGCGGAACAAATCCTTGCCGACTTTCCCGATCTTGAGCCTGATGATATTCGTGCATGCCTGGCCTTCGCTGCCGATCGCGAGCGAAGGCTCATGAGTGCTCGACATTGAAACTCCTCTTCGATCAGAACCTGTCGCACCAACTGTGCAACACGCTTTCTGCCTTCTTCCCATCCGCTGCGCACGTTCGTGATTTCAATCTTCACTTGTGATCCGCGGCCCCAGATCGCTTCAGCACAAAATGATACGGCTGGGGGCGGACAGTTTCGTGTTGCAGTTGTTCGATCTCAGCATTAATGGCGACGGCGTGTTGGCCTATAGGTTGGCTGGCCGCAGCAGGGCCGAAGTAGTAGTTGTTCATCTTCTGCATCTGGGCCAACTCGTCGCGCGATTGCGTGATCATCTTCAGCAACGCAGCTTGCGCATCCCACGTCCCGCCCGGCTCCCAGCCGTTGGTGGTCGCCGAGGATATGTTGATGCCGGCGGCCAACTGCTCGTGCGTGTACGCCCCGACCGCACGCGCATCGACAGTCAGGTCATACCTGCCCGCCGGCAGATTGCGCACGGTCAGCATGTAGCGGTTCAGTTCCTCGGGAATGGGTATGAACCTGAAGTTCAGTGCGCCCAACGGACCAAAGTTGAGCGGCAGACCCTCATCCAGACGGGTAAACTCCACCTGCTCCGCCGAGGTCTTTAAACCCGATACGTTGCAGCCTTTCTGCTCGATAATGCTCGCGTTCTTCGCGTCCAGTACGCATGTGGACACGTCTGCGGGCGCCCCTAGCCCCTTGAGAATGACAAAGCCCATCGCCAACTGCCCCAGATCGTTGAGATGGATGGTGTCCGGCATGTGCAGCGAGGTTTTGTCCTTCTCTTCCTTGGCCTGGGCGTTGGCCGCGAGCACGCGACGCTGAATCTCGCGCATGCCGCGCTGCACGTCGATAGCCCCTTCGCCCATCGAGCGCGAGATAGCCATGCCCTCGTCGCACATCTTGGTCAGAAAGCCCTTCTCCGCCGTATCCGGGTTCTCGCCGGTAATCGCCGCCGAACAGATGAACACGCGAACCTTGTGCTGCTTGCAGCGGGCCACAATCTCGCGAATGGAATCAAGGTAGAGCTTGCGGTGCTCTTCGTCCGCCTTCATGCCCCAGCCGATGTCGTTAATACCGTAGGCCACCGTCAGCACCGTCGCCCCGCGAGCAAAAACATCGCGATCGAGCCGCTTCAGTCCGCCGGCCGCCGTATCCCCGCCCCAACCCGCATTGATGAAGTGAATCTTGCGCTCCGGATAGCGCAGCAGCGTGTAGTTCTCAATGACTTTGCCGTACCCGCGCTCAGCGGTGATGCTGTCGCCGAGGAAAACCACGGTGTCCCCATCGCGCAGCGCAAACTCGGCTTGCGCTCGTGGAATAGCAGTGAACAGCAAACAGGCCAAGAAAGCTAAGATGCAGATCGGCCGCCAACCCGCCGGAATCCCAGTAGCGTTACTCACTTCTCGCCTCTCCCTTCCACTTCTGACTCCTGTCTTCTGTCTCCCACTCTCTAGCCTCTCACTCTCACACTTTCCCACCTTCGCACTTTCTCACTTCCCTGCCGGCTTCTCCGCCCGATACCAGATCACCTCGGCCCGTTCCAGCGTGACCATGCCGTTGGTGACCGTCTCATCCAGGAAAGGCAGCAGCAAATCAAGCTTCTCCCGCGCATCGACCAGCTCGACCACCACCGGCAGATCCTCGCTGAGTCGCAGAACCTTGGCCGTATGCAGTCGGCTGCTGGCCCCGTACCCCATCACCCCGCGCAGCACCGTCACCCCCGCCAGGTGCAACTCGCGAGCCTTGAGCACGATGGCCTCGTACAACGGCCGACCGTGCCACACGTCCGATTCGCCGATGAACACCCGCAGCAGCCAACCTTCTTGTGGAATCTTCATGACCGTGCTCCAGATCTTGGCTAATCATTATTGTCCAGATCCTCGCCTCGAACACAATGTAGTTTTGCGCCACCTCTTCGGGACGGGCTCCTAGCTCTTCATCCGTGTACATCGGTGTGATCCGTGGTCCCAGACTTCTGCGGCCCTAGGTATCCTCGGCAGTGAGAAGATGCACCACTTGCGGTGCCAAACCAAGTGCAATGAGCGTGTTATATTCGCGGACGCCCGTTCTTTCCCATCCGCATACCCAACCAGCGACACCCGCCGCCCAGTCCGGCCAGTTCACCGTTTCTGCAAAGACGAACCCAACTCTGCCGCTTGCGGCTTTTGCAGAAACGGAGCCAACGCAGCCTTTACCCTGGAACTCTGGAACCCTGGAATCTTGCAGACGGCTCGCCGCTCCCGCTCAGACGACGCCGTTCACCGGTGCGGTCGACTGGCGGACGATCAACTCGGTGGGCAGCATCTCCACCGTGCGGGGGGCCTTTTCGCCGGAGATCAGCTTAGCGACCAGCTCGTAGGCTCGGCGGCCCATCTCCTTGAGCGGCTGGCGGATGGTGGTAAGTGGGGGATCGAGCAGGCTGGCCGATTTGGGATCGTCGAAGCCGACCAGTGAGAGGTCCGTGGGAATGGTCAGGCCCAGCTCCCGCATGAGAGCCATAACGTCCAGTGTGAGATAGAAGCCGCAAGCGACCACGGCGGTCGGCCGATTGGGCTGGTGCATGATCTGTCGCAGGCGTTGCACGACCGCGCCGGCCGAACGGGCCTCGTCCGCATTGAAGACGTACTCAGGATGCACGGTCATCCCGCACGACTGCAGGGCGGCCATATAGCCCTCAAAACGGTGCAGGCAGTTGGTGGCGATCAGCGGGCCGTTCACGATGGCAATACGCCGGTGGCCGAGCCCGATCAGATGCTCGACGGCGTCGCGGACGCCCTCGTAATTCGTGGAGTCTACACAGGGCAGCCGAGTGTTGTTCATCGAGCCGCCCAGCACCACGATCTTGCGGTTGCGGGCCTCCTCCTCCAGGTAGGGGAAGGCGTTCTGGTAGGGGTGGAAGCAT
>JBJKSL010000590.1:0-3242 GCA_046704145.1 Phycisphaerae bacterium | reverse complement strand
GATTGGACCACCATCGGTGCACGTATTCTCAAGGCCGCCACGCTCGCAAGCGCGATTCACCTGGAGGAACTGACTGGGCCGGCGATGCTGCGGCATGCCGCCCGCGACCGGTGGAATCGCGAGCTTTCTGATGACGGGAACGGGTGAGTTTTTGTGTGGGACCGGCATCTGGTCGGTCCACGACCGGCAAGATGCCGGTCCCACAAAGGAGCGGGCCGATGAGGCGGCCCGGACGACAGAGGCGGAACTCATGGTCTACGGCATTTATCAATCTGCGGCCGGCCTGCAGTTGAACCAGTACCGTCAGGAGGTACTGGCCAACAACCTGGCCAACGTGGAGACCACGGGTTTCAAGCGCGAACTGACTGTCGTTCGGGAGCGTCCACTGGCGAATCGCGAGCTGGCAGGGCTGCCGGACGCATCGGATCCGCGTTTGAGCGGGATGACCGGTGGCTCGTATGTGTCACCGACGGTCACGTCTTTTGACCAGGGGCCGTTGAAGTACACCGGCGGTCGTCTCGATGTCGGCATCAGCGGCGACGGTTTCTTTGCGGTTCAGGACGGGCAAAACGTCCGCTACACCCGTGACGGTCGCTTCCTGGTGAACAAGGACGGGGAGTTGACCACGACTTCGGGTCACAAGCTGCTCGGTCAGAACGGAGCACCGATCGTAGTGCCGCCGAACGCGACGGACAAGGTGACGGTTACTGCTTCGGGTGAGGTTCGCGCGGGCAAGCAGATTCTGGGGCAACTCGATGTAGTTACGTTCGACGACAAGAGCCGGCTTCGCAAGGTTGGGGGGGGCGCGTTTGAGGCAGATGGTGCCACGCCCACGACGGCGCACGCGGATCTGCAGCCGGGATTTCTGGAAGGTTCCACCGTCGATCCTACGAAGGCGATGGTTTCGATGATTGAGGTCAACCGTGCGTATGAGCTGAACGCCACCATGATCGGGTTGGCGGACGGCACGCTGGGTCGAGCGGTAAACGATGTAGCTCGGCTGAGTTGATTCGCATTCGGTTCGTAAGCGCGGCGGTGTGAGCAGGTTTCGTAAGGCAGGACGTTAACGAGGTAGATCATGGGTATTTCAGCCATGCATTCGGCCGCCACGGGCATGAAAGCCCTGGACACCAAGCTTGACGTGGTGGCCAACAACCTCGCGAACATCAACACGGTAGGGTTCAAGCGTTCGCGCACGAACTTTGAGGACTTGTTCTATCAGACTCGTCGCGAGCCTGGTGCCCGCGATGCCAACGACGAGCCCTCGCCGACCGGCATTCAGGTTGGTCTTGGCGTGCTGGTTTCCGGGACGCAGTTGAATTTTTCGCGCGGCGCGATTGACCCGACGAATCGCAAGCTGGACATGGCCATCGACGGCGAAGGCTTTTTCCAGGTCAAAACGTTCAACAACGGTGAGGAAGTCACGGCCTACACGCGAGCGGGCAACTTCGTACGGAACGCCAACGGCAAGTTGGTGTTGGCCAACAGCGAAGGCTCGCCACTCGAGCCGCCCATCGAGATTCCGGAGAACGTGGACGAAGAGAGTATCGACATCGGGTCTGACGGGCGCGTGCAGGTCAAGCAGGCTGGCGGCGGGCCCAACCTTACGGAAATTGGCCAGATTGAACTGGCCCGCTTTGTGAATCCGGAAGGCCTCAAGGCCGTTGGCAAGAACCTGTTCGTGGAGACGGATGCCTCGGGGCAGCCGATCACGGGCGTGCCTCAGGAGGACGGTCTCGGGGGCATGGTGCAGGGTAACCTTGAAGGCAGCAACGTGGAGCCGGTGCGTGAGTTGGTGGATTTGATCTTTACGCAGCGCGGGTACGAGTTGAACTCGCAGGCGATTCAGAGTGCGGATGAAGGGCTACGGATTGTGGCCAATCTCAGGAGAGGCTGATAACTGACAGCTGACAGCTGAGAGTTCTTTCCATCCGACGCGGAGGTCGTCGATGCAGGATGCAGGATGGACAATTGCCGGGAGCGGCATGAAGCGGACACGGACGTCACGTTTTGACGGCCTGCGTACCGCTGCGATGGTTGTCGTGCTTGTGGGCACGGCGGTCACGCAGGTGCAGGCGTTGACGGAGACGGTCGTACGCATCTATCCCACCGCTGTAGTCACCTGTGACCAGGTGACGCTCAAGGACATTGCATCCCTTTCTGGCGAAGAAGCTCAGATGGCCGGCGGCTGGGAGATCACCGAAGCTCCCACACCGGGCAAGCAGGTCATTCTCGAGCAGTCGGCCATTCAGAGCGCGCTCATTCGGCGCGGCATCAATGCTTCCATGTGGGTATTCCGCGGCAGCGTGAAATGCACGATTTCACGGCCGATGCCAGCGCGGCGAAGTGAAACGCTCAGCGAGGCGGATTTCGCCCGCAGCGACCGAGCCAAGCTCAAAGCGTTGCGGACAGGCCGCAGGTTTCCCACGTCACTGCCTGCACAGGACGGTCTGCACGCGCAGTCCACTCCCGATCCTGACACGCTGGAAGGCGTGATCTATCAGCATGTAACGGCCAGGTTGGCGGGCATGGGCGGCCGGCCGGTGATACAGCTTGGGGCGGATCAGAAGGGATTGCTCAAGCTTTCACGGCCGACGTATGAGTTCGCGATTACCGATCGCGGGCAGCGGGCAGTTGGGCTGGTGCCGCTGGAGATCGCCATCTATCGGCAGGGCAAGCTGGAGCAGATGCAATCGGTTCTGGCCGAAGTGTCTATCGCTCGCTCGGTGGTTGTGGCCAACGGCACGATCAATCGCGGCCAAACCATCGGTCCTAACGATGTGGCTCTTTGTGAAAAGGCATTTGACAAGCCGAACGAGGCCTGCATCACCGACATCAATGCGGTGATCGGGCAGCGGGCGGTGCAGTTTGTGAACAAGGGTGAGATGCTCACCGGTAAGGATGTCGAGCCCGTGCCGCTGGTGGTTCGCAATGATCTGGTCACAGTCACCGTGCATCACGGTTGCGTGAGCATCAAAGCAGCGGCCAAAGCCATGGCGTCGGCCAGTTACGGTGAGATGGTCGAACTGCGGAACGAAGCTTCCAAGCAATCGTTCACCGCGCGGGTGACCGGCCCCAAGACGGCGGAGTTGGTTTTCCCCGGAGCGGCTGAGCCGGTGGGAATGGCGGTGGCCTCGTCAGAGAAGGCCGCAGGAGGTCGCAACTGATGCGTAGGTTGGGCCTGATGGTTCTTGGGATCGCGCTGGGCGGCTCCGTTGCGGCGGGGCAGAGCTCTTCGTTGC
>JBJKSL010000589.1:0-2522 GCA_046704145.1 Phycisphaerae bacterium | reverse complement strand
CTCGGCTGATTGGGTTGCACGGCCCAAGCTTCTGCTCCATCAGCGTTTTTGCAGAGGAGTAACTGCAGATGCCGCCAAACGTCACCCGGTTCAGCGGAACCGTTGTCAGCAGTTGTTCGAGAAAGCGAGCATAGACCGACTCCCAGTCCTCGACGGGAACGATGGGCATGATCACGGCGCGTACGGGATAGCCGGCCTCTGTGCTCCTGCGCATCGCGACCAGGCGGTCGTCGATGGACGGCGTATTGATCTCGAAGTGACTGACAACTCCAGGTGGATTCAACGACCAGGATAGAATCGTGTGCCCCTGGTGATCCATGTCGACAAGATTGTCGACCTCGGTGCTCTTCGTGAGCAGTGTCATGCGGGCATAAGGGTGGTCTGCGAAAAATGGTATGAGCAGGCGTGAATAACCCGTAAGCGGATCCAGCGCCAAACCGTCCTGCAGTTTGCCGCAATAGAATGCGGTCGGCGTCGCAAGCCTTCTAGCTGTCCGATCGATGCTGTCGATGATGTCGCTTATGTTGAGGTAGACCTTGATTGTCGGTGAAAAACGCACGCCAGGCGTGCCGGCCAAGTAGCAATAGCTGCAATCGTACGGACAGAATCCATAGGGCGAGAAGTGCCAGTAGTTCGGACAGGTGTTACCCTCCTCCGAACTGAGGCGGACCGCGCTCCGGTGTACAGCAAGGACCAGGGTCTGCTTGCCTCGGTAGTGGGCTTCTGTCAGTTCGTGCGTCCCCAAGTCAATACGGTTGTGGGCCACGTTACGTGCAACGACTACCTCCGCATCAGGGTAAAGGGCGCAAATGTCAGCCACGCGCTCGGAGTATTCAGGTTGGTCGCTGCCACGGGTCAGGACGATCCGCGTCGGCCGGAACAGTGCAGGCCTCCTTGGACGGTACGTGTCGAGCGAGTCGCTCTCAGCGAACAATGGCATCAACCGGGCCTCCTTGGGTACCGAACATTAGCCTACCATCGAGGTGCAGGATGTGCCAGTGGTCAACGCAATCTGTTGCGGAGGAATTTCGAGCGGTCTCAAAGCACGAGAAAACCCGCTTCTTGGGGTCAAGAAGCGGGTTTTTGGCGATACCCCAAGGGGACTCGAACCCCTGTCGGAAAACAACGGGAAAACGCGGAAAACGCCGGAAGGCGGCACAGAATCCGGCACAGTTGGCCCCGAAACCGCCGGGCAACTCGGGTCCGAGCCCCCGGCCATGCCGGCGGACCTGGCCCGGGTTGTTTCCGCCTGGCCGAACCTGCCCCCGGCCATCCGGGCGGCTGTTCTGGCCATAATTGAGGCGACAGCAAGCGAGGGGAAGCGATGACAAGCCAACCGTCAACAAACGGCGACAACGGCGGCCGCGACACGCAAGGCCGATTCACCAAGGGCAACCCGGGCGGCCCCGGCAACCCCTATGCCCGGCGGGTAGCGGCGTTGCGGTCCGCCCTGCTGGAAACCGTAACCGAAGCCGAAATTCGGGAGCTGGCCGGCGTGCTGCTGCAATCGGCCAAGGGTGGCGACGTGTCCGCAGCTCGTCTTTTGCTGGGGTACGTGATTGGCGCAGCTCATGCCATCCTGCCCAGCGACCCCGACCGCGTGGACCTGGAAGACCAAAAGCTACAGGCAGAGAAGCGGAGCCAAGAGGCCAGCGACCAGTTTGCCGACCTGCTGCGGATCGTCTGAGTACCCAGAACGGAAGTACGCACGTGCGCGCACGCGGGCGCGAGCTGCCCACCCCCGGTAACGGTCGCGGGTCCTTCCTGTGACTTCGTTGGCGGCCCTGCCGTGGGAACAGTTGGCACAGTAGACAGACTTTCTTTCACACCAATTATGGAGGGTAGCACGATGGATAATGCACGCGAAGTATCGGTATCCGAGCTGCGGTTGAAGCTGGGGGATGTTCTGGACCGGGCGGCTGATGGTGAGCGGTTCATTGTGACCCGAGCTGGTGAGCCGCTGGCAGCTCTGGTGTCGCCCGATGAGGCGGCATGGTGCGCAGCTCTGGCCGACCGATTTCGCAACCGTCGCCCCCCTTTCACACAAGAGGCCCTGGACCATTGGCTTTCCGAGGTGCTGACACCGGGGCAACTCTCGGAGCTGCTGGCGCACTGAGCGTTTGAAAAACGGCGTGAGCGGGCGCGCCAAGCGCGGTCCTCTCCTGAAATCCGAGCGGAAGTGCCGATATTCTGGGTACTTGACAGCAAAACGTGACGCCTTTCTACTACGCATGGCGCGGTGGTCCGACCCATTATTCTGTTGGACTCCCAATTCGGCCGAGTTGCCTCTTTACTCGGCGAAAGGCTGACGTTACAATCTACCGAACACCTTCCGAACATCCGGATGGCAGGAGGCCATGCCATGAACAGGCAGCAGATCGGCACGAGGCTGACGCTGAACGCGCTCGGGCTTGAGCTGAAGCTTGACAGTTTTGACGACCGCCTCATCCTTCAGAAGGCTATGTATCTGGCCAAAGCCGGTGGCCAGGACTGCGGGTATTTCTTCCGCTGGAACCTACGAG
>JBJKSL010000588.1:0-2887 GCA_046704145.1 Phycisphaerae bacterium | reverse complement strand
CACCAGCGGCGGTGTGTCTTCTACCCAAGGCAGGCGAGTCAGCAGATGCCACCAACTCTGGTCGGCTTGGATGATGGTGATGGCTTCGTCTCGCCAGACTTCGGTATGCAGTATACCCAATAGGCGGAGAACGAGGGCGGCCAGCAGGATAGCAGCCCAAGCGATCCAATGTCCCGATGACTGACTGTCGCTGGCCAGTACAGGCGGCTCGTGTGAAATCGACTTATGCTCGTTCGGCGAGGCCGACAAGCTACCGGGCCCGCCGGTTGAGCGGATACTCGTCGCAGACTGTGGCCGATCGCCACCATCGTCCGCGTCGTGAATAGGGGGGGCGGACTTGGTCACGTGGTGAGCGAGAAGGGCAGCGTCTCGATGCCCATGGCCTTGTTTACGAGGCCGCTGATTAACTGGTTAGCGATGGAAGAGAGCAGGCCCGCCGTCCCGGACGCCAAGGACGTCGTGCACGCGGACTGCAGCAGCAATCCGCCGCCGGCGATGGCCAGAAGAAGCCAACGTAGGCCGTGTCGTAATCGTGGTGACATGCGTGGACTCCTCTGGTAGCTTGAACCTCAGGCCCAATCACGGGCTCGGAAGCTTTACTTGGCAGCCGGCTCCGCACTCTTTTCGACCTCGGCTGGCTTGGTGGACGCCGTCTCACCGGCGGCCGGCTGTGAATCAGGAACCGCCGGCGAGGCTGAACTGGCGATCGCATCTTTGCGGATAATCGCCTGGACCGGTGCGTTGGGGTCCTGCACCTCGATGTCGCTGACCACGTACACAGGCAGCGGCGGGACCGTGCCGTGCAGCAGTTCGTATGAGGTGGCTTTCACGCCCACGAATCGGCCGTAAAACTGCACCGGATCGATGGGGCTTCCCGGCGGCAGCTCGAGGTAGGCGATGGTGCGATCCGACTTGGGATCCACCAGCCGCCAACGCTTGGCCTTGCCGCCCGCACCGTCATACAGGCCGCTCACGCGAATCTCGCCGCGGGCGACGATGTCGTTGACCTTCCATTCAGAAGCTTCCTTCTGGATCTTGGCCCGTTCGGCGGCAATGGCATCGGCCTCGGACACGGTCTTTTCCCGCAGTTCCTTCATCTCGCGAATGGCAGCAGCCAGTTGAAGCCGGTCGTTCAAATCCCGCATGCGAGCCTTGGCGTAGGTCTGGGCGACGATGTCGTCCTTCTGGTCGGCGAGCTTCTGCAGGCGGGTGATGAAGGGCTCGAGGCGTTGGTCGGACGGAGCCTTGGTCATCTCGGCCGCAATCTCTGCCTCCAGTGCCTTGATGGCAACGCGGTTATCTTCCGTCAGCGTCGTCGAGCCCTGCTTGGGGGCCGCCTTGGCCGCGGTCTCAGTTGTCTTGGCTTTGGCGGGGGCGGTTTTCTTGTCGGGCTTGGTCAGCTCGGCCTGAGCCAGCTTGAGATCCTTGACCGGTTCGATCTTGGCCGTCTCGCCAGCCGCGCCTCGCTTCACGAAATCCGCCGTGATCCAGACCGTGGCGCCGGCAGGGGGGGTAATCTTGTAGAAGTCGCCCTCGGAAGTCTCGCCGATGATTTGTACCTTGTCACCCTTGGCGAGTTTCACCTGCTTGGCGTAGTGCCGCTTGTCCAGATCGCTGCCCGCATACACCTGGGTGAGGTCGTTGGCCGTGCCGGTGTCGCCCGCGCGATCGATATGGTTCTTTTCGACCAGGCTGAACGCGCCCGCGGGCGGCAGGATCTCCAGCCAGCCGTACTCGCTGCGCAGTACCGTAACTTTGTCACCCTTGTGCAGCTTGATCACAGGGTAGTAATTGGTGCTGAATCCGCTGCGTACGTAGACATTGTCGCCGCTCACGGTGCCGACGCCGGCGACGTCGTTTGCCGCAGCCGGAGCGGTTGTCGCTGCTGCCGGCTGAGTGTGTGTTGCCGCCCAAGCAGTGCCGCAGCAGACTGCCACCACAACCAACGCCATCCATGCCGCTGTGTTGAACCGTTTCATGACTCCGTTCCTTCCGTCTCTTGTGAAAGACAAGGCCCGCTTGCACAGTCCAGAGCGAGTGGTGCCCCCGCATCGAGGGATCGCAATTAGCCCAAACTAGCTATACTATTGGCGGTTCAGGGTACCGCCGTGGTACGGCCCTGTCAATCGTCGCAACGTGCGAAACGGCAGCAAACACATCGAGTTGCAGCGGCAGTTTGCTTCTGTTTCAGGCCACCCGTGAGTTAATACGGTTCATGACCTTGCGGCAGTTCAAGCTCGGCTCCGTCAGGATCACCAGCGAGCCTGTGAGTTTTTCACCGGAACTCACCAGTGCGATCGCTGCCGTGGCCTGCTGCGCGGCCCCCGCTGTGCTGGACAGCGCCCGCAGCGATCTGCCCGATGGCCGTTACACTATCCTCGCCTGCAACCCCGTGGCCGTGGCCAGCTTCGATCTCAGCGGCCGCGACGGCGACCCCTCCGAACGGATGCGTCGCCTGTTGGCCGACACCGGTCTGCTCGAGGCGTCTGATCTACTAACAGGTGACGACCTGCCCGTTTTCGCTGGCGGCTGGATCGGCTACTTCGCCTACGAGGCCGGCCGCTTCATCGAGCAACTGCCCGCCACCACCGTTGAGGACATGGGGCTGCCCGTGGCGCGCTTTGCCCTGTACGACTCCGCGGCCATCTACGACCACCGTACCGGCTGCTGGACCGTGGCCGCCACCGATTTCCCCCGCCTCCCGGAGTTACGTCTGGACTCGTCGCCGGTAGGCCAACGCCGCGACAGGTGGCGCGAGCTCCTGGCCCAGACGACTCAAGCCAAGGCTGACATTGTGCAGCGCTCTCGTGCAGGGGAAGAAGCGGTTTCGCTGAACCTCGAGCCACAGCAGTTCATGGCCATGGTCGAGCGGGCACGCGAGTACATT
>JBJKSL010000587.1:0-6087 GCA_046704145.1 Phycisphaerae bacterium | reverse complement strand
GCTTGGACCTGCGGGAGGATCAACCTGCCCTTGGGGGCCTCCTTGTCGATGGGCACGACCAGCACCGCGAGTTCGCCCGGCGCAACCAGATCGGCGACGATGGCAAGGTTGTTTACGAAGTCGGCTGGGGCGAGATCCAGAAGTGCCTGTCGCAGATCGAGAAGGCCTTCGCCTGCGGAGGCACAGGTCCGCACAAAGGGGACCTTCGCGTCGCTCAAACGAGATACGAGACTCGCATCGGGTTGGCCAGTGTCGATTTTATTGAACACGACCAGTGCGGGCGTGTTTCTGGCCTGCAGTTGTTCGAGGATGCGCCGTTCGAATTCGCCCCAGGTCTGTGGCTCGGTGACGATCACGCCCAGGTCCGTACGGTCGAAGACCTGCTGTGTCTTTTGCACGCGCAGGTCGCCAAGCGATCCCACGTCGTCGATGCCGGCGGTGTCGATGAACAGTACTGGACCGAGGGGCAGCAATTCCATGGGCTTTTCGACCGGGTCGGTGGTGGTGCCAGCCTGCGCGGAGACAATGGATACGTTCTGGCGCGTAATTGCGTTCAGCAGACTGGATTTGCCGACATTGCGACGGCCGAAGATGCCGATGTGCAGACGGAAACCTTTGGGGGTGTTGGAGCTCATCTTTTCGTTCACACGTTTAGACACATTCAGAAGTTGGCACATCTGCATCAGACAAATACATCGCGCTCACCGGAATTCACTGCGTCAAGCAAGCGTCTGGAGATCTCCCGCTGACGGGGCTGCATGTCGGCCGTTACCCGGTCGATCAGTTTCAGGCCGGCGTCCTTGGTTGCCGGTGAGGCGTAATCCATCAGATACTCCAGGAACGTCGAGAGGGCGTTGGGGTCGCAATGATGCTTGATCTCGCCGGGTTTGGCCAGGTCCATGAAGTCCTGGCCGGTGCGGCCGAGGCGATAGCAGGCTGTGCAGAAGGAAGGTATATAGCCGAGCTCCGCGATGTTCCGTACGACCTCGTCCAATGGCCGATGGTCGCCCAATGCGAACTGCTCGCGGACCTGGTCTTCGCCGTCGGTGTAGCCGCCGGGATTGGTTCTGCTGCCGGCGGAGATCTGCGAGTCGCCGAGCGAGAATGTCTCACGGCGGATGTTGGGTGTCTCGCGAGTGGACATGATGATGCCAGTATATGGCACGGCCATCCGTAGAATCGCTACGATCTTGCGGAAATCGATGTCGGACACCGGGTAGGGGGGCTGACTGGCCAGATCCGACCCGCAGGCCGGCTCGAGCCGCGGCACGCTGATGGTGTGCGGGCCGACGCCGAAGTGCTGCTCGAGGTGCTGAGCGTGCTGCATGAGGGCGAGCAGTTCGTAGCGCCAATCGAACAGGCCGAAGAGCACGCCTACGCCTATGTCGTCGATGCCGGCTTGCATGGCGCGATCCATGGCCGTAACTCGCCAGTCGTAGTCTCGCTTGCGGCCGGCCACGTGTACGCGCATGTAGGTTTCACGATGGTAGGTTTCCTGGAATAGCTGGTAGGTGCCGATGCCCGCCTGCTTGAGTTCGCGGAACTCGTCCACGGTGAGCGGCGCCACATTTGCGTTGACCCGGCGGATTTCGCCTTTGCCGCTGTGGACCGAATAAACGCTTGCAATCGACTTTAGCACATAGCTAAAGCCTTCCTGCGGATACGATTCGCCAGCAACCAGCAGCACACGCTTGTGGCCTTGTTCAACGAGGGCAAGCGTCTCGCGAGCGATCTCGTCCTGGCTCAGAGCCCGGCGTTTGAGCTGCGTATTCCTGGCACGAAACGCACAGTAGGTACATTCGTTGCCACAGAGATTTGACACGTACAGCGGCGCGAAGAGCACCAGGCGATTGCCGTAGATGCCTTGCTTGACCTGCCGTGCGGTATCGAACAACTCGCCCAGCAAGGCCGGATCGCTTACGCCGGTGAGCACGGCGACCTCGTCCATGGCCAGGCCCTTGAGTTCCAGAGCCTTGGCGAGGATCTCGCGCACGCGTGCGACGCTGTGGTTGTGCGCGTGTTCCAGAATCTGGCCAATCTGTGCGTCGTTGATGGTCGCGATCGATGATGTTTCGGTAATCATGGTTGGTTTGCATCCTTCAACGTTACGGTAAACGTGCTGCCCACGCCGGGCTCGCTCTCGACAGTGGCGTCGCCGCCATATAGCAGGGCGAGTTTGCGGAGGATGGACAGACCCAGGCCGCTGCCCAGGATGTTGCGTGTCTGGCTGTTCTTTATGCGGACAAACTCGTCGAAGAGCCGGGCGAGATCGTCTTTGCTCATGCCGATGCCGGTGTCGGCGACGCGAATGAGGACCTGTTCGGCGTGTCGCTCGATGACGACGGTTACGCGGCCGCCGTCCTTGTTGTACTTGATTGCGTTCGAGATGAGGTTGTTCAGAACCATCTCGATTTCGCCGCGATCGGCGGTCATGGTGACCGGCTCGCTGTTTTGCAGGTCGATGCTGATGCTGCGTTTTGAAGCTTCGGGCAGCATCGTTTCGATTGAGGTGTTCGCGACGGCTAGCACATCGACAGTATCCAACTGCCGAAGCTTCTGCCCTGATTCGATGCGGGTCATGTCCAGCAGGTCGGCGATCAGTTTGCGCATGTGCTCCACGCGGACCATGCAGCGTGTGATGGGGTGGCTGTAAGCGTTGATGTTGTCGCCAGCGGACTGGGCCGCCATGATCTGCAGGTAGCCGTCGATTGCATTGAGCGGAGACTTCAGTTCGTGGCCGAGTACCTGGATGAACTGGAAACGGACGCGGCTTTTCTCTTCGGCCAGGCGGCGGGCTTGCTTGGCCAGGACTACACGAATGGCAGCCTTGCGTACGGTGCTCTTGAGCTCGTCCGGGGTGAAGGGCTTGGCGAGGAAGTCGTAGGCTCCGCGCTTGGTGGCGGAGACGGCCGTCTCGATCGAGGCGTAGGCGGTGATCATGATCGGCAGCATGTCCGGATGCTTGCCGGCCATTTGGTCGAGCACGTCCAAGCCGGAAACGCCGGGCAGCTTGAGATCGAGCAGCAGGATGTCCGGAGCGGCGCAGCTGACACGGTCGAGGAGTTGCTCACCAGTTTCGGCCTGCTCGACGATGAAGCCTACATCGGTGCCAAGGTCAGGCACGCGCACGGTGAACCCCTCGAGTGCTCGTTCAACTGCGAGCCTCATGGCGGGTTCGTCGTCGGTGATGAGTAGTCTCAGCGTTTCCACGGATGTCGTACACCTCGTAGCGGATTAGACCGGCATTTGGCCGGTCGTAGCTATCCCGTTCGGGGCAGGGTTACCGTAAAGGTCGAGCCGGTCGGTCCTGTGGCAGGATCGGCATTTGACTCAACACGAATATCGCCACGATGCATCTTCACTATGCCGTAGGTCACCGCCAATCCGAGGCCGGTGCCCTTGCCCATTTGCTTGGTGGTGAAGAAGGGCTCGAAGATCTTGTTGAGATTGTCCTCAGGAATGCCAACGCCCGTATCGCGCACGCTGACATTCAGTCGATCGGCATCGCCATCGATGCGAACGGTGAGGCTGCCGCCGTTCTCCATTGCGGCAATGGCGTTGCTGATCAAATTGGTGAAGACCTGGATGATCTGATCGCGATCCACCTCGGCGGTAACGTTGTCCGTCAGGTGTTGGACCGCGACCTGGACGTTATCCGGAATGGGCACGGTCCTGAGCGCTCGGCAGATGAGGTCGGGCATCTCTGCCGGGTTTCGTACGACCTTGTTCTGGCGAGCGAAGTTCAGCAGGCCGGCGACGATCTTCTTGCAGCGGTCGGCTTGCTCGACGATCGTCTGCAGGTCTTCCTGCATGCGAGAGGTCGCGGCATTGGCGCCGCCTGCTGTTGCTGACTTCTCGCAGCTTTCCCGCAGCAGGTGGGCGTACATCAGCACGATTCCGAGCGGGTTGTTCACCTCATGGGCGATGCCGGCTGCGAGTTGGCCCATGCTCGCCAGTTTCTCGGACTGCATGAGGGCCTCTTGCGTGCTGGCCAACTGGCGGATGGTCTTACGAAGCTGATCGATGGTGTAGGGCAGGCACATTTCGCCCTCAGCCAGCCCCTTGGCAATAGCGACGGCGTGCTCGCGACAGGTTTCATAACCGCAGGCCCCGCAGTTAAGCTCGTCCTCCGGCCGCAGCTTGCCCAGGCGAACGAGGATTCGGCTGAGTTCATTGCTTTCGGGGGTCGGGATGCGCTGATCGTTGGCCGCAAAAGTGCGCGTGAGATTCAGAGTGCTGAACCGAAGGAGGTTGCGATCTAACTCCGCCGGGTCGCGGTCGGCCATGCGATTGCACACATATTCGCGCACGCGCCGACGACGATGAAACAGCGGGTTGTCGTTGTTGATACCCACGCCCATTATGCAGCCATGACAGCAGAGTACTTCCAGCAGCCGCGCCCCGAGGTCGCCTTCCTCGAACTCCTTGATGGCTTCCATGACGTGGCTGCGGCCTTCGGTGGCGACGATGTCGCCGGTCATGAGATCTTCGTGGATGTCGGCGGCCTGCAGCATGCCGCGGGTGATGGGGAAGAGCCCGCCGGTACCTGCGTGCGGCGGGTCGAAGTCGCTGGGCTGCACGCTCTGCGGGAAGATGTCGCGAAGGCCGAGCATCTGCCGCAGTTCGAGATAGGTGAGTACTGCGTCGACCTCGTTGGGCAGCCTGGGGCTGATGGCCTCTGCCTTTTTTGCGATGCAGGGACCAATGAAGACGATCTTCAGTTCAGGACCGTGCAGTTCGCGCAGCACGCGAGCCATGGCCACCATGGGCGAGACGATGGGGGCCAGCGAGTCGATAAGATCGGGGTGGTAGCGTTCGACGTAGTGGACGATAGCCGGGCAAGTGGTGGAGATGTATCGTTGGCCGTCGGTCTCAGCAAGCAACTGCCGATAGCGTCTGGCGACGAGGTCGGCGCCGAAGGCGACCTCGCACACCAGGCCGAAGCCCATCTCTCGCAGCATGCCGACGAGCACGCGGTAGTCGAGCTCGCCGAATTCCGCGGGAAAGCTGGGGGCCACGATGGCGGCGACCTTTCGGCCGTTGTTCAGCAGGTGCATGACCTGCTCGATGGAACTGGCCGCCTGCTTGGCGTGCTGGCTGCAGACTCGGACGCAGTTGCCGCAAGCAATACAGCGTTCGCCGAGGACGTCAGCCTGCCCGTCGACGATGCGAATCGCCTTGGCCGGACACTCCCGGACGCACGTATAGCACATCCGGCAGCGTTCTTTGATGGTCTCGACGAAACAGGTCGTGGTCATAGTCTTCCGGGACCAATCTGCAGCATATCACATGACCGGCAAGATGCCGGTCCCACACAAGAGAATGCTGGTCCCACAAACGCCGGTCATGCGGATTGGCAAGATGCCGCACCGACGCGGGCCAGCAACCGTCGGATCTCGTTCTTCAGCTGTTCCGGACGCGCGGGCTTGTCCATCAGGCAGTCGGCCTTGACCCAGGACTGCTGCTCGGCAGAGGTCGTTGCGAATGAGATTCCTGTGGCAGCCTTCACCGAGGTCAAGAGAATTACCGGCGTGTCCGGATACAACTGCTTGATCTCGTGACAGAGGATGAAACCGGAGTCCTGCTCTTCGAGGATTAAATCCACGATGGCCAGGTCCGGTCGGTGCATCATCAGCGTCTCTTCGGCCTCTTGCTGGCTACCTGCCGCGATGACATCATAGCCCTCTGAGCTCAACAGGAACGTAAGCTGATCGATAACGTCGGGATCGTCGTCCACTACGAGTATCTTATGAGTGTTGTTCATTGCGTTCTCCAACGAGCGGCAGGGTTTCTCCCTCGCAACGCTCAGTGTCAAGTCTCCTGCGGCGGTTTCGATCGTCACAGCAACACATCGCGCTTCGCATAATGCGTGTGCAGCAGATGATGACTCTTTTCGCCCAGCGGCTTGCCGAGGAAGTCCTTGTACAGCCGCTGGACCCATTCGTTCTTGTGGCTGACGCGCACTGGCGCCTCCGCGTCGAGTGCGTACAGTGCTTTCATACGGGCCTTGACGGCCTCAGAATCGGCACCGATCGGTTGGCCGCCGCCCGCAATGCAGCCACCGGGGCAGGTCATGACTTCGATGAA
>JBJKSL010000586.1:0-6494 GCA_046704145.1 Phycisphaerae bacterium | reverse complement strand
CTCCTGATGTTGGCGGTGGGTCAGTTGAGCTGCCGCCCGGATGCTGGCCAATGGGTTGCGGAGGTTGTGGGCCAACTGGGCCGCGATCTGGCCGATGATGGTCAACCGCTGGCCGTCCAGCAGCCGTAACCTCATATCCTGCAGGGAAGTACGTGCGTGATCCATGGCCCGGGCCAGGTTCGCCAGCTCCTGTGGCGAGGTCAGCAGGGGTTCGGCGGGGGCCTCGTCGCGGGCCAGCGCCTCGACTTGGCGATTCAGCCGCTCCATCGGCCAGAGCAGCCAGTGTCGCAGAAGCGAGCCCACCACCACGACCTGGATCAGCAGGACAAAGCCAACGATGACCAGCATGATCCGGCTTCGCACCGCTTGTGTGGCGGCCTGGAGATTGATCTTGCCCAATTCGTACTGCAGGACAAAGGACAGCTGCTGCAGAGCGTCCCCGACCAGGCCGCGATGGGTACTCCGCTCCGCGGGCGGGAGGCTGGACCACTGGTCGTACTTGCGATAGACCTCGTTCAAGGCCGCGCGGACGAGATCGGCCATCTGGTATTCGCCCTCAACCGAGTATCCGCCGCCCAGCATGCGAAACTGGTTAGCCAGTTCCTCCTTGAGGTTGACCTGCTCGGGGGAGAGGAAATTCCACTTGAAATTGAGCTTTTCCACGCTCAGAACCGTCTCGTGCCAGTCCTGGAGCTGAATGATGATCTGGTGGGCGTGCTGCAGCTCAAATACGGCCGCCCCCACCGTGCAGGCGGTCAGCAGCACGAGGATCAGGTAGACCAGCAGCAGCCGGTGGCGAAGGCTCATGGAATGAATCTTTGATCGCGACCCGACGAGGGCCGTAAAAGGACCTCTTATACGCATTTACGTATTTGTGCGCGCGGCGAGCGGCGCACAAGTCTGCGAACAGTGCTCGGGCCGCCGCGGCGTGCACAAGTTCCAAGTGCGCTCGGTATCGTAAAACCGTACCAGCCTCGTGCCCTGGAGACAACTGCCGACCGGTCGGCCCCGACGAAAAATCGCCAGCCAACCTGCTCGTCAGGCGGGGGTCTTGCATGATGGCGGGCGCCGGTCTACACTCTCGCCCGGCGGATTTGGCGCAACCGCGGGAAAATGAAAACCGTCAGACAGCATGAAGTTCACCCTGATTGACCGTATTACCGAGTTGGTGCCGGGCGAGCGAGTCTCGGCAATCAAAGCAGTATCGCTGGCGGAGGAATACCTGGCGGACCACTTCCCCACGTTTCCTGTGCTGCCGGGCGTACTGATGATCGAAGCCATGGTGCAGGCGTCCATGCACCTGGTGAGGGCGACGGAGGATTTCGCTCACAGTTTGCTCGTATTAGGTGAAGCGAAAAACGTCACGTACAAGAGCTTCGTGGCACCGGGCCGGATCTTGGAGGTCTCGGTGCAAGCCAAGAAGATAGAGCCGCAGGTCAGCCAGTTTGTGGGCACAGGCCGTTGCGGCGATCGGGAGATGGTGAAGGCGCACTGGTCGCTACGTCACCTGAACCTGGCAGATGACGATCCGGCGCTGGCCGATCTGGACCAGAAGTTGATCGCGTCGGCCCGAAAGCAGATGGATCTGCTTCGGTGAGAGCGCCTGAAAATTGACAAATAAGGTAAGTCTGCAAGACGACCAATTGGGAGGTACCGTAAGATGGCCATGAGCCGCAGTGAGATCTTCGCCAGCGTCCAGGAGACTCTGGTTGACGCCCTCGCCGTTGAGCCCGAAGAGGTAACCGAGGACGCTACGCTGACTGGAGACCTCGGGGCGGAAAGCATCGACTTTCTGGACATTGTGTTCCGCCTGGAGAAGTGCTTCAACATCAAGATTCCGCGGGGCGAGTTGTTCCCCGACGATCTGCTCAACAATCCGGATTACGTCTCGAACGGCAAGTTCACCACCGCCGGCCTGACGCAGATCAAGAAGGCCATGCCGCATGCGGACTTCAGCAGTTTCGAGACCGATCCTGATGTCAACCGCATGCCCGACCTGTTCACCGTCAAGACGCTGGTGAACTACATCGAGGCCAAGTTGGCGGCCTGATTCGTGTGGTTCTGCCGCACGTGGTGTCCGAGCATACGGTTCGTTCACGATTGACGATGACGACGGCCGGCGCCTGTGCCGGCCGTTACTTTATGAGGAAGAAGCTGTTAGCTATTAGCTGTGAGCTATTGGCCGGATAAGAGAAGGGATCTCCTTCTCGAAGGCGTACTCGCAGTTGTTGGTTCGAGCCCTTTTGGAATCTCTGGCTAACGGCTGATAGCTAACAGCCAAGAGCTCTCTATGCGTTGGATCTGGATTGACCGATTCACGGAGTTCGAGTCCGGCAAGCGGGCGGTGGCCATCAAAAACATCACCCTGGCCGAGGACCATCTGCACGATCAGTACCCCGCGTACCCGATCATGCCGGCCAGCCTGATCATCGAGGGCATGGCCCAGACCGCAGGCATCCTGGTGGGCGAAACCCGCGATTTCCAGGAGAAGGTCATTCTGGCCAAGGTTCGTCGGGCGGCGTTCGACGGCTTTGCCCGGCCGGGCCAGCAACTGCGTTACGAGGCCACCATCGACACCATCGCCGACGAAGCCGCCCAGATAACTGGTGTAGTCTATTGCGACGGCCGCGAGCTGGGCCGTATCGACTTGATGTTCAGCCACATCGATCAGAACATGAGCGGGCTGGACTTCCCGGAAGAGAACTTTGTCTTTACGGAAGATTTCAAGAGTCTGCTGAGGATGTATTCGTTAGACGCTCACAAGAATTGAGCTGTAAGGAACGATCATGAATCCACGTCGCGTAGTGATCACAGGATTAGGACTGGTCACGCCAGTCGGGATCGGGGCCGAGGCGGTCTGGAACGCTCTACTGGAGAAGAAGAGCGGGATCAAACGCATCACGGCTTTCGATCCCTCTCGCTTCGAGTCCCAGGTTGGCGGACAGATCGAGTCACTGGTGGTCAGCAACTACGTGCCCAAGGCCTATCGCAAGAGCACCAAGGTGATGGCTCGCGACATCGAGATCGCGGTAGCCGCGGCCTATGAGGCTGCCAAGGATGCGGGCCTCAAGACCAAGTGCCTCATCGAACGTGGCGAAGCCGAGGGGCCATCCAACATAGACTCGACCCGCTTTGGGGCCAACATTGGAGCCGGCCTCATCTGTGCGGATCTGACGGAGTTGGCCGGTGCCCTCAGCACTGCGGTCGACGCCGACGGCAATTTCGACATCCGCAAGTGGGGCAACGAGGGCATGAACAACCTCACCCCGCTGTGGCTGCTGAAGTTCCTGCCCAACATGCTGAGCTGCCACGTGACCATCGTGCACGACGCCCAGGCCCCCAGCAACACGATCACCTGTTCGGAAGCCGCCAGCCATCTGGCCATCGGCGAGGCCTTCCGCACTATCGCTCGCGGAGCGGCGGACATCTGCATCTGCGGCGGAGCCGAAAGCAAGATCAATCCCATGGGACTGATGCGGCAGCAACTGCTCAAACGCCTGGCCACCAAGAGTAACGACCAGCCTGAAGCCGCCTGTCGGCCGTTCGATGCCGATCGCGACGGCACGGTCATCAGCGAGGGCGGCGGGCTGCTGATTCTGGAAGAGTACGAGCACGCCCGCAAGCGCGGGGCGCGCATCTATGCCGAGGTGGTTGGCTTCGGTGCCAGCACGAACA
Organism: Phycisphaerae bacterium; assembly: GCA_046704145.1. Lineage (GTDB taxonomy): Bacteria > Planctomycetota > Phycisphaerae > UBA1845 > PWPN01 > JACQVT01. Next base: position 2,819 of record JBJKSL010000586.1, on the reverse strand, counting down.
CGCACAGTTGGTCCGAGCCTTGCCCCGAGGGCAAGGGTATCGCCCTGGCAGTCACCAAGGCGCTGGCGGATGCCGGCGTTGCGGCCGACGGCGTGGACCTTGCCGTGACGTTCGGATCGGGCATTCCCGCCCACGACCGGTCCGAGGCACGCGGCATCAAGGCGGCTCTGGGCAGTCGGGCTGCGAGCGTGCCGGCCTTGGCCACCAAAGGCGCGGTGGGCAACAACGGCGCCGGTTCGGGTGCCATCGACGTGGCCATCGCGGCACTGTGCATGAAGAACAACACCGTGCCCGCCTCGCCCAACGTCAGCAAGGTCGATCCGGAGTGTGGCCTGAACCTGGTTACGGACAAGGCCGTCGATGCGAAGATCAATGTGGCCGTCACAGTGGCCTATGCCCTGGGCGGCGGGCAGAATGCGGCATTGGTGCTGAAGAGATTGGATTAGAGTCTGTGTGGGACCGGCATCTTGCCGGTCCGCCAGCGCCATGTTTAGTGCGGAACCTGCATCTTGCTGGTCCAGATGACCGGCTGGAAGCCGGTCCCACATGGAGATCATACCGTGCAGACAGCAAAGAACACCGGCAGGCGTCGCGTAGTCATCACCGGCATGGGCTGGATCACGCCGCTGGGCGACGATATCGAATCCGTCTGGCAGCGACTGCTCAAGGGCGACAGCGGCATCTCGCCCACCGAGATCTTCGACGCCAGCACCTTCCCGACAACCTTCTCCGCTCAGGTGAAGGGCTTCAAGCTCGATAAGTATCTTGGCTCCGACGCTGAGCGACACACTAACGGCAGCCGCAACACTCAGTTCGCCCTGGGCGCCGCAAAAATGGCCTGGGCGTCGGCGGGCCTGGACAAGTTCACCGGCCTGGACCCCACCCGCACGGGCGTCTATCTCGGCGGCGGCGAGGGGCCCATCGACTTCTTCAACTTCGTCGAGGCGGCCGTCAAAGGCTGGGATAGCGCAGCCAACAACGGACGCGGCGATCTGAACGCCTGCAAGTGGGCGGAAGTTGCCGAGCAACGGCTCGACGCCGTCCGCGAGTTCGAGCAGGATCCGAACATGGCCGCCGGCCACATCGCCTGCCAATTCAACGCCCAGGGGCCGACCTTCAACACCCTGACCGCCTGTGCGGCCAGCACCCAGGCCATCGGCGAGGCCACCAACCTCATCCGCCGCGGCGATGCCGACGTGGTCATCTCTGGCGGCACGCACAGCATGATCCACCCGTTCGGCGTGACCGGCTTCAACCGTTTGACCGCCCTATCGACGCGGAACGACTCCTGCGAGAGCGCCAGCCGGCCGTTCGATCGCACCCGCGACGGGTTCGTGCTGGGCGAAGGGGCGGGCATGCTCATCCTTGAAGAGTACGAACACGCCGTAAAACGCGGCGCGAAGATCCTTTGCGAGATCAGCGGGTACGGCTCGACCGCCGACGCCTTCCGTATCACCGACATTCACGAGGACGGTCGCGGCGGCATCGCTGCCATGCACCTCGCCCTCGAGGATGCCGGCGTACAGTCAAAGGATATCCACTACATCTCAGCCCACGGCACGGGCACGGAAGAGAATGACAAAATTGAGTCGCTCGCGATCATGGGCGTGTTCGGCGACCTGGCTAAGAAGGTGCCGGTCAGCTCGGTCAAGAGCATGTTCGGCCACCTCATCGCCGCGGCAGGTGCAGTGGAACTGATCACCTGCGTACTGGCCATCCGCGACGGCGTGCTGCCGCCGACCATGAACTACTCTGAGCCCGACCCCAACTGTCCGTTGGACTACGTACCCAACGCCGCCCGCAAGGCAACGGTCAACGCCGCCCTGAGCAACAGCTTCGGCTTCGGCGGGCAGAATGATACGCTCGTAGTCACGCGGCTGTGATCCGCTCGACGCAATTAAAAAGCCACTCCCTCGCGAGGTGTGGAACTTTTCGCCGCCTGCGGCTTCGCACCGACCCTCGCGTCGACATCCGTCAGCGCAAGGGTTTCGGTTCGAGCAGGCACACGTCGCCGATGACCTCGGTTACGTGATACAGTTCGCGAACTGCTCCCCCGCATTCTCCGAAGAACCGCTCTGTTTCGTCGAATACCGCGGCCTCGATCGCGTGCACGTCGCTGCTAGACCGCAGCGATTCCGGCACGCGCGCCACCAACACTTTCGGTCGTCGCTGGCGAATGGCCTGCATGAAATCGGCAAACATGTGTCGATAGGGCTCCTGAATCGCAATCAGCTTGTATACTGAAGGCCGCCGCGAAAAGTAGTAGATGCGAGCCTCATGAAACAGGCATGCAATCGGATCGTTCTCGCCGGTCAACTGTCGGATTCGCTCGCACGCCCGAAAGGTGGTCGAGTACTTGGGGCAGCTCAACTTGTGCTTGGTGATTGCGTCGTAGTGCTCACTCAACGTGGTGCCCGCCAACACATAAGGCTGCACCGTCGGCATCACCATGGTCGGCCACCACTGCCCGACCATAAGCGATAAAACCGCCCCTCCGCAGACCGCCAACCATACCCGCGAGGCCTGCTCAGACCGCGAGAATGCCCGACAGCGATCGTCTATTTCTACTGCCGAAACATATGCACCGAACGCCAGTAGAGGCGGGACGTGATACATGAAGAATTGCCCCTGCAGCACAAAAGCCGCGGAGCAGGCCAGCAGCATCAGCACGCACAATCGCCATATTTCATTACGTCCGCGCCACGCTCGAAGCAGCATCGCCCCCGCCGCGGGCAACCATAGACCTGCGAAACAGAGAAGCACATGCCTCCAGCCGACCCACTCTTTCACCGTCAGGATCATCGCGAAGACCGCGAAGC
>JBJKSL010000585.1:0-3647 GCA_046704145.1 Phycisphaerae bacterium | reverse complement strand
CCTGGGGATCGTTGCCCGCCTCGCCTCCGCCGGTGCGTGGTGCCGCGACTTCGGACGCAGGCTGACTTGCGGGGGTGGCGACCACCTCCGGTGGAGGGTTTGTGCTCACCGGTCGGCTGATACCCAGAGGCTGTATGCAGCCGCTAACCAGTGCGATAGACCCCGCCGTCATCAGCATCCATGCCGATTTCATGATTAGACCTCTAGAGAGCTGTCAGTGTTCGGCTTTACGATACTGCCGCCTTCTTGTGGCGGCGAGTGACCCACGGGTTCCGCTTCGGGCTTTGCCCTTCGCTACACCCGTGGCTTTCTACGGACCCGCTGCGCCGCAAACGCGTCTCAGCGCGTGGGCACTCTTGGCTGTCCTCGACGCCGGGCCATTTCGACGATAAACCTCTCAATAGAGGCGTGCACGCTGGCCAGGCCGGTCTTCGCCGCGACATCGGCTTCGAGCAGGCGGCTGAGCATCTCTTCCACCTGAGCGGTCGTGAACGCGGCCAACTCGCGACGCGCCTGTTGATCGTTGTAGACCCACAGCTCGCGTTTGAGGTCGTTAATCGATGCTCCGCCTTCTTCGGCCCGCTTGGCCTTGAGCAGCCTTCGCACAGTAAAGGCGATGCCGCCGATAGCACGGGCTTCAGCAGCGCGATCGGTCTGGCAGACTTCCTCCCAGATCTGCAGAGCCTGCTGCTCCTGGCCCTGGCCGATAGCGGAGATCAGATTCCACACCTGCTCTTCGCGCTGCTGGCCGACGAGCGTCTCCACCACCTCCAGCGCGATCGGTTTGCCCGCCCCGACGAACAACGCGCACTTCTGCAGTTCCGCATCGAGCAAGCCGAGTTCCGCGCCGACCAGATCGCACAGCTTGATGGCAGCTCGCTGTTCGAGTTGGCAGCCGTAAGCCGCCTGGCTATGCTTCATGAGCCAGCCGGGCACGTCGCCCTTCTTGAGCGGATCACATTTGAGGGTCTGGCCCACCTTGGCAATGCGTTTGTACAGCCGCGTGTTGGCGGGCATCGATTTGCATTCGATCAGCAGCACGCCCGTGGGGCTGGGGCTTTCCGCATAGTCTTCCAGCGCCTCGCGATGCTGCGTGATGAACTTGTCCGCCTCGCGCACGATGACCAGCCGCCGATCGGCGAGGAACGGCAGCGTCCGCAGGTCGTCGAGCACGCTGGCCAACTCAGCCACGCTGGTCGCGCAGTCATATTCGCTGAGCGCGAGCGATTTGTCCGCATCACCCAGCACGTCGTGCGTAATCTGCTCCATGGCCTGACGTTTGAGAAACGTCTCAGAGCCGATGAGCGCGTAAATGGGGGCAATGTCCTGTGCTGCTCGCGTGGGCATTTAACACCATGAGAACTGCCCACAGATCACACAGATTGACACAGATAGGATGAAGGCAAGGGCTCGGTTGAGCTGATTACGTTCCTAGTGCAACTTGTCACGCCGCGTCTCTTCTATCTGTGTTTATCTGTGTTATCTGTGGGCAAGAATTCTGCTATCTACCTGTCTTGCCGGATGCATTCACCGCACTGGTGACCTCATCGCTCGGGCCGTACAGTTCAAGCCGGCGCTGAGCCTTGGCAACGATCTCCTGGGCTGACGGATCCAGCTTGGTGGCCCGCCGCCAATGGCCTCGAGCGTTGACCGTGTCGCCCATCATGAACAACACGTCGCCCAGATCGAGCCATGCTTCAGCGTTGTGATCGTTGATAGTAAGCAGGCGGCTCAGCATGTCGCGAGACTGACTATAGTCGCGCTTGGCAACGTATGCCAGGGCCGCCCCGTACAGTGCGGATTCGTAGTTGGGATTGCGATCGAGCACGCCGCGATACTCTTCGATAGCGCGATCAAAATCCTTCTGGCGATAGAAGATGCCCGCCAGGTCGCGTCGGGCATCCAGCATATCGGGGTCCTGCTCGATGCACTCGTGCAGGCGTTCGGCCGCGACCGTGTACTGGCCGCGAGTCATATGCCAGGTCGCCTGTCGATACAGATCCGCCGCCATCCTCTGCTTGAGAATATCCACCCGCGGCTGAAAGGCGGGCTGCGAGGCCGGCACGTCCGGCAGGAAGCCGGGGCCTCGATCGTCCCGAGCGGCGAGCAACGGCGACCGTGGGGCGACGGTTGTTTCAGGCTCGGTGCTTGCTGCTCTCGAGGAGGCGGGGTCCAGACGCGTCAGCTGAGCCGGTGCTGCTTCGTCCGAGTTGGTGCGTGCGGCGGTGGCCGTCTGCTGAGTCGGCGGGGTCTGCACGAACCTGTCCAGCGACAGGGGCCCGAAGATTCGCTCGACGGCATGGCCACCTTCGTCGCGAACCACCAGCTTGAGCGTGATCTGGCCGGCGATCTTCTCCGGCAGTTTCCAGTCGTAGACGCCCACGTTGGCTACGGCGTCATCGATGCTGTGCCAGACCTGTTCGACCGAAGTCTGATAGGCCAGGCCGATCGGACGGGCTGAAAAGTTGTCGTCGTGGGCCGTCCATCGCAACTGCAGGGTGCGGTTGGTGGCGAAGCCGTCCGCGGGCTCGACGCTGTTCCACTGAGCCAGCGGCGGGGTGGCATCAACAAATACCCATCGCTGCGGAGGCTCGTAGGGTTTGGGCGTCAGTCGCGAGGCCTGCCCGCCGGCCTTGGCGATCAGCGTGAAGCCGTACAGTCCTTCGCCAGGTGCGTTGAAGACGATGGGGCTGGTGCGATCCTCGTCCTTGCCGTAGAGCTGCCAGCTCATGCCGCGGTCGCGCGTGTACCAGAGTTCGACCTCGGCCTGGGGGCCACCGGTCAGCTTGTAGTACAGCTCGATCTGTCGCGAGCGGATGGTGGTCGGCGTGACCGACTCGGCCGGCGCCGGTTGGGCGGCGGCGAGCGGCAGCAATGCAAAAAGAGCGGCTCGTAAAGACGAGATGTTGCGGGTGGAGAAGTTTAGTGGCGGCATCCTGCCATCCCCCGAAAGTAACGGGCGATTCCATGCGAATCGGTGCGGCCGGATCCTCCGGCATGCAAGCTCATCGGAGGAACATCGGCAAAAACTTAAGGGGGATCGGCAAAGATTGCAGCAGGGGCAAGCAGGTGTAAGTTCTGCTAATACCAGTAGATAGCTCTGGCTACGGGCAGATAGGCCAGCAAAAAAGTCATTTCCGTGACCCAGCCGACGGCCAGCACGCTTGCCTCCGTTTGCCCGCCAAACCGCCTTGCCAGTATGAAACTGGCCAGGTAGGCGATCAGCAGGATGGCCAGCGCGATGAGCATGGACCAGGCCACGTGTTGGCTCGCTGGACTGCAGTACAGCACGGTCAAAGCTGTGGCGGCCGCCCAATATGCGAGGACTGTCGGCAAGCCGTTGTGCCGGGTCAGCTCTCGCAAGCGTGGCGAACCGGAGGACGAAACACGTCCTATACCGCTGGCCAGCAACACCCCCCAGCGGCCCCAGATCGGCATGAGGATCAAGGGACGATACATCACGTAGGGATAGAAAATGGACATGTGCTGTCGCCAGTCGGCGGGATAGGGCACGTTGCCCGCCGGCAGCGAAACCAGCAGAGCGAACTTGCCCAGCAAGCCCAGGACGACCAGCAGAAGCACGGGGAGCAACGCCTGAGCGGTCGATGCCCTCTCGGATCGTCGCCATGCCCCGAAGACCGTCGTCG
>JBJKSL010000584.1:0-15886 GCA_046704145.1 Phycisphaerae bacterium | reverse complement strand
TGAAGGGCGTGATCCTCAACCTCAAGTCTGCTGCCGAGGTTCGCACGGCCTGGTCGGCCATGATGGACAGCGTCAGCAAGCAGGCCAGCCCCGCGGATATTGACGGCGTGATCGTCCGCGGCATGATCCCGCAGGGCAAGGAAGTGATTCTGGGCGTGAATCGCGATCCCGTGTTCGGCCATGTGATCATGTTCGGCCTGGGCGGCATCTATGTCGAAGCTCTCAAGGACATCACTTTCCGCGTCGTGCCCCTGAGCCGCGGTGATGCGGCCCAGATGATCGAAGAGCTGCGTGCTTCCAAGCTGCTCAAGGGCCTGCGCGGTGAAAAACCGAGCGATCTGGCCGGCTTCACCGATGCACTCGGCCGGCTGTCGCAGTTGGCTGCTCAGTTCCCACGAATCGCGGAGCTGGATATCAACCCGCTGATCGTGCATCCGCAGGGTCAGGGTGCCCAGGTTGCAGATATCCGCATTCGCCTTGGGTAAGAAGAAGCAACAGTAGCCATCTTCGCCGCGGCGAGGATGAATGATTTCAATACGGAATTCCAGAGTCGCGGAACAAGAATCCGCAAATTCAAAAACAAGGGAGACAAATCGTGAACCAGGCTGAAGTTTTGCAGAAGGTTACCGCCGTCGCAGCTCGCGTGCTGAACCTGGACGAAGCCAGCATCAAGCCCGAATCGAACTTCGTGTTCGACCTCGGCGCTGAGTCCAGCCAGTCCGTCGAGCTGGTCGCCGCTTTCGAGGAAGAGTTCGGCATCGAGTTGGACGAGGACGCCGCACTGGCCATCAACACCATCGGTGGCGCCGCCGAGTTCATCGGCAAGTACGTCAAGGGCTGATACCGCGCGGGAACAGTGAAGGGCGAGCCCAAAAGCCACGGGTGCAGCGAAGGGCAAAGCCCGTAGCGGAACCCGTCGGTCACCAGACACTTACCCGTCGCACAGCATTATCACGCGGGGCCGGCGACCTGTCAGTTATCGTAACTGGCGGGCCGCCGGCCCCGTGCTATTGATCACCAAATCCTTTGCTTCCCTGTAGCTCACGCTCGAATCGCCCCCTCCGCTCCAAGGCCCGATAACGGCTCAAACGCGTCGCCAGCCGCTTCTGCGGCAGGGGGGCAAAGAATATCTGCCAATGCGGTGTGCATCTGGGCCCGGACCGGCTGACTCAAGATCGGTTCGCCCCGCAACAGCCGCCGAATCAGGCAGACAAAGGGTTTATGCGCAATGATATAAGAGAGTCCTCCTGGTTATCTGACCTGCCGACCCGTTTCGGCATTAATGTGTCACAAGATGATTACACTCGCCCCTCCCAGAGCTGTTTCAACTCAGAGCCGTACCGAGACGATACCTGAAAACAAGGTCTGGTGTGTACTCGTTCGGCTCGGCACGCCGGCAGGGTCCTGCCTGTGATGCCGGGACTAACTGAGGAGTCGCAGATGAGAGGACGTGGGGGACTGACCCCGCGAGTAATGGCTTTCGCTCTCGCACTCGTTGTGGGAACCGCTGTTACTCTCGGAGTTGTGTATAACTGGGTAGTATTCAAGGACTCCGTCCAAACCAAGATGGCCGACGCCCTGGTCTTCGCTCGGGCGACCAGCCAAAACGCCGAGCCCTTCCTGTTGCTCCAGGATCTCAAAGGCCTGCAGAGACTGGCCAGTGCTGCCGGAGAGGACCCCGCCATTCGACAACTGGCCTTGCTGGATCCCAAAGGTGAGATCCTCGCAAAACATCCCAAGTCGCCGGGATATCCGCCGCTCGCCAAGCTGGTTCCGCACGAGATGATACATCCCGGCTGGCAAACGGTAACTCCCGTGTCGGGCGGGTTCACCGTATGCATGCCCGTGTGGCCGGTCGGAGAAGAGTTGGACTTGGCCATTCCAGAGGACGGCGTCGATGACGCTGTCCCCAGAAGCCAGCCCATAGGCTTTGTCGCTATCGAATACACCTTGGCGCCGATCAAACGGCAGATGATCTCCAGGGCCGGCACCACCGGGGCCATCGCTCTGGCCGTCGTCGCCATTGCCTGGGTCGCAACCATCATTCTCGTGCGGCGCGTTCTTCGCCCCGTCCTGCAGTTGGTTTCGACCACCTCTGCCATCGCCGCCGGAGATCTGACCCACCGCGCGACTGAAGATGCCTTCGGCGAAATGGGCGAGCTTGCCCGCTCGTTCAACCACATGGCCAACAAGCTCCAGGAGAGCTACGAATCCATCGAGCGCCAAGTCAACGAACGCACCCTGCAACTCGAGCAACGCACACACGAACTGGAAACTGAAATCACCCACCGCCAGGAGGTCGAAACCGAACTCCGCCGCTCCAAGGAAGCAGCCGAAGCCGCCAGCCGCGCCAAGAGCGAGTTTCTCGCAAACATGAGCCATGAGCTGCGCACACCGCTCAACGGCGTCATCGGCATGACCGAACTGCTGCTCTCCGCCGGGCTAAACTCCAAGCAGCGACACTACGCTGAAACCGCACAATTATCCGCAAACACCTTGCTCAATCTGATCAACGACATCCTCGACCTCTCCAAGGTCGAGGCCGGCAAGCTCGAACTGGAAGAGCTCGAATTCGACCTGGTCGACACCGTGGAAGACGTGGCCGAACTCATGGCCCACAAGGCCGCCGAAAAGAACCTCGAATTGAGCTGCTTCGTGGACCCCGATATTCCCTCGTGTCTCCTTGGTGACTCGGCACGCATGCAGCAGATCATGGTCAACCTGGCCAGCAATGCCATCAAGTTCACCGAAAAAGGCGAGGTCGTAATCATCGCCACCAAGGACGAGGAAAGCGATCGAGACATCGTGGTTCGCTTCACCGTCAAGGATACCGGCATCGGCATCCCCGCCGACCGCATCGATTGCCTCTTCAAGCCCTTCTCGCAGGTGGATGCCTCCACCTCCCGAAGGTACGGCGGCACCGGCCTGGGCCTCCGCATTTCCAAACAACTGGCCGAACTGATGCACGGCAGCGTAGGTGTCCACAGCGAGTTGGGCGAGGGCTCCACCTTCTGGTTCACGGTGCGCTTGCAGAAACTGGCCGCGCCTGCCGCTGCCACCAGACGTCGCACGAGCATTCCCAAGCTCAAGGGCCTGCCCGTGCTTGTGGTCGATGACAACGCTACAAATCGCGAGATCCTCTGTCAGCAGTTGATCGCCTGGGGCATTCAGCCTGATGCCGCCGTGGACGCACATATGGCTCTGGATATGCTGCGTAAGACAGCTGGAACCAACCGGCAGTACGCCCTTGCCATCCTCGACATGCAGATGCCCGGCATGGACGGCGCAGACCTCGCCAAAGCCATCCGTGCCGACGAGGGCCTCGCCAGCCTCCCGCTGATCATGCTGACTTCCATGACCGATGAAATGTCCCTCAGTCGGCTGAACGGGCTAGGCTTTGCTGCCACCATCACCAAACCGGTCAAGCAGTCTGTCCTGCTTGACACCGTCCTTCATACCCTGGATCAGTTCTCCTCCGAGCAGACATGGACAGAACAACCCCAGGAGGGAGCGCCGGCTTCACGCATTCCACGAGCATCCTACACCGATTGCCTTCTGCTGCTTGTGGAAGACAACGTCATCAACCAGGATGTTGCCGTCAGCATACTCGAGGCCGCCGGCTTCAAGGTCGAGGTGGCCGGCGACGGCATCCAGGCGATGGAGGCAGTCGCCACTCATCGTTATCACCTCATTCTAATGGACTGCCAAATGCCCGGCATGGACGGATTCGAGGTCACCGCCCGTATTCGGACCATGGAAAAGCAGGAATCGGTAGCGGCCAGCGCTACCCCGCGAATTCCCATCATCGCGCTGACCGCCAATGCTCTGCGCGGTGACCGCGAACGCTGCCTTCAGGCCGGCATGGATGAATACGTCGCCAAGCCGCTCGATCCGGCCACACTCATCGCCAAAATCGAGAAATTCTTGGACGAAACCTGCAAGCTCACGACCGAATCCCAGGAGACCACAATGCAAAACAGCGAATCAACGCCATCCGCACCAGAGGCGGAAGTCCCCAAGCAGGAGTTCTTCGATATACCGGCCCTGCTGGCGAGATGTCCCGGTGGAAACTCCATGGTCGAACGACTGCTGCATCGGTTCGAAACCGAGGCCGAACGCCTCAAGGGCCAACTGCAAAAAGCTTATGAGGACAGCGACGTCGACCAGCTTGCCCAACTGTCCCACGCCATCAAGGGAGTGGCCGCCAACCTGGCAGCCAAGCCTCTGCAGAACTGCGCGCTGGAACTCGAGCAGGCCGTCCACGCCGGAGCGATGGACCAGTGCGCCGAGCTGTTCCAACAGGTGCAGAAACTCATGGCCGAAACCGCATCCGCCGTGCCGGAGATCCTCGAAGGCATGGCCAACAGCGCGGCCCCCAAAACCGATAAACCGGCGTAATCTCGTTCGCATCACGACGCAGTTTAGAGAATGTTGGTGGATATGAGCGCGTCTTCGACAATTGCCGAGCAGACTGCACCGACGGCCCCAACCGTCCAACACGAATGCCCCGGAAAGACCGAGAGCCGGGAGCCTTTGATACTCGTGGTGGACGATTTGGAAAGCAATGCCTTGTTGCTGGAAGACATGCTCCAAGCCAGCAACTATCGCACGGCCATCGCTACCGACGGACTGAGTGCACTGGAAATCGCCGCCGCAAATCCGCCCGACCTCATCCTGCTCGATTTCGTGATGCCCGGCGTCTCCGGCGTGGAAACCTGCCGACGCATCAAGCAAAGCCCCTGGGGCGAACGAATCCCCGTGGTCTTCGTCACCGGCGCTTCAGATAAGGACAGCCTCGTCGACGCTTTCGGCGCCGGCGGAGTCGATTACTTGTCCAAACCGGTCTACCCCCAGGAACTACTCGCCCGCATCGGCGTGCACCTGCGCCTCCGAAAGGCCGAGCAGGAACTCAAAACGCGCAACCGCGAACTCGAAGAGGCCGCCAAGGAACTCTCCGTCAGCAATAGCCGCCTGGCCGAGCTATCACGCACGGATGGACTTACCGGCCTGCTCAATCGCCGAACCTGGGATCACGAGGCCGAGCAAGTCCACGCCATGGCCTCGCGCTATGACTCCGCCTACAGCATTCTCATGGTGGACGTGGACCTGTTCAAGAGATACAACGACAACTACGGCCACCAAGCCGGCGATGAGTGCCTCGTAAACGTCTCTGGAGCCATTGCCAAGGCATTGCGGCAGGTCGACATCGTCGGACGCTACGGCGGCGAGGAATTCATCGCCCTCTTGCCGGAAACGCCCGGCACCATCGCCACCCAGGTAGCCGAACGCATCCGCGAGACCATCTGGAATCTCGCTATGCCTCACGAGAAGAGCCCCGCTCATCGTGTGACCATCAGCATCGGTGTGGCCGACGGTCTCGGCCGCAGCTTGGCCGCAACTATCGGGGCCGCCGACCACCGCCTGTATATGGCCAAACGACATGGCCGAAACGTCGTCCTCGGCCCGCCTTCAGCCGCCGCATCAGAAGTACCTGGCGATTCGGCCCCTCAAGCGAGTCCTGCTGGACAGGCGAACAAACGCTCCAAAGAGACCAGGCACATCCTTCTCATCAGCTCGGACGAGGCTGCATTCGAGGCCTGTAATTCCAGACTTGACAGAAGGGCGTTCCACGTCCACCACCGTACCGATTGGGCGGCGGCGCACGCGACAGATGACGACGTGGCCTGGTCCGCTTTCATCCTCGACGTGCGATCGGCAGAACCCAGCATGCTGGAATGCCTCGAAGAAATCCGAGCCGGTGCCACCACCCGACTCGTGCCCGTCATCGCCTTGTGTAATCATTCCTCGCAAGAAGTGCGACGCGCCGTCGACCAGGGTTTCGATGATGTCATTGACGATCTCGAGTCTGATTACCAATTGAAGACGCGAATCGCCACCATGTGCCAGCTGCGAACCGAACGCGCTGCCCTGGAACGCAGCTACCAGATGCGCGGCGAACAGGTCCGCGTACTCGCCTACACCGTCGATTGTGCACAGCGCGCCAGCCAGGCCAGAACCTTCGAGCAGGTCTGCGACATACTCATGCAGGGCGCCGCCGAGATCACCGCTTCACAGTACGTGGCCATTTCGCTCTGCAACGCCGGAGGCTTGGCGCGCACCGTGGAATGGGACGCCCAGCGCCAGGAACCCCTGAGCATGGAAGCCGGCTACCAACTGCCCGAGGCCGTCAGTCAGCAACTGCTGGAGTCGGAAGTGGCCATCGAGACCGAGCCAGCCATGCCGCCTCAGCAGCCGGAAGAGCAGAACGCGAATAAACGACACTTCACCTCTGCGTTCCACCTCCGCCTGGAGGTCGGCGGCGAACTGCTGGGCGTCCTTACCGCCCATAGAAGACTGCATCAGCCGCCCTTCACCGAGCACGAAGTCGAACTCTATAGGGTCTTCGCCTGTCTGACCGCTTCGCTGGTCTCCGAATCCGTGTACCACCACGCGCGCGACGAAGCGGTCGGCGCATTCGTCAAAGCGCTGGCCACCACCGCCGAAACACGGGACAAGCCCAACTCCATGCACGTGCACCGCGTCTCGCGCATCGCCGGCCTCATCGCCGAACGACTGCGCACCAGCGGACATCCTGAACCCATCTCCGATGAGTTCATCCACAACCTGACCCTGGCTGCACCGCTGCACGACATTGGCAAGATGGCCGTGCCCGATTCTTTGCTCAAAAAACCGGGGAAGCTCACCGTCCACGAGATGGCCATAGTGAAAATGCACTGCGAACTGGGCGTGGACATCTTTCGGCGCTTGGTCGAAGATTCACGCACCTTGCCCTTCGCCACCGTCGCCGTAGACGTGATCATGTCTCATCACGAGCGGTTCGACGGGCGGGGCTACCCCCACAGCCTGGCCGGCACCAAAATACCTCTGGCCAGCCGCATCGTAGCCGTCGCCGACGCCTATGACGCCATCACCAACGATCGCGTATACCGCAAGGCCCGCACCCACGAGGAAGCGATCAAAATCATCGAACGCGAACGCGGTAAGCAGTTCGACCCCGCAGTGCTGGACGCCTTCTTCGATCAAGGCGACAAGATATCCCAACTCTGCATCCCCGACGACGAGTCCGATGAAGTGAACCCACTCGTCGTCTAGCACCCCCCCCCGCGCACAGCGAACCCCAAAAGCCACGGGTGCAGCGGAGGGCAAAGCCCGTAGCGGAACCCGTGGGTCATGCCCGAACGGAACCCGTTGGCAAAGCCCGTAGTGGAACCCGTGGGTCAAACCCTCGCGAACGGAAAGAACCCGGATTCACGCCTCCGGCTCGATCGACTCAAGTCTCTCAACAAACTCATTGATGATATCATCAGGCGTGGACGCCCCCGCGGTCACCCCGGCCACTTTGCGGCCGGCGACCATGGCTGGCTCAAACTGTGCCCAGTCTTCCAGGTGATAGGTAGGTGTCCCCGCCTCCTCCGAGATGCGAGCCAACTCGCGCGTGTTCGCACTGTGCAGCCCCCCAAGCACAAACATCACGTCCACCTCGCCGCACAGTTCACTGACCGCCTCCTGTCGGCGAGCAACTTCAAGGCACAGCGTATTGACGATCTTCAACTCACGGAAGGGCCGCAACGCGATCGCCGCAATCATCTTGGCCACGTGCTCGGGAGCATGCGTGGTCTGAGCTACAATGCCCAGCCGTTCGCGTTTCGGCAGCAGTTGGTCCAGACCTTCCTCACTGTCAACAACGATCACCTCCGGCGCGTAACCGATGACGCCTTTCACCTCCGGGTGGTTGGCGTCGCCAATCATCACCACGCGGTAGCCTTCTTCGTGCAGTTGTTTGACCACCGTTTGTGCGCGCTTGACCAGCACGCAGGTCGCATCGACGATGTTCAACCCCTTCTCAGTTGCGCGGGCGTACACCTCGGGACTGGCCCCGTGCGAGCGAATCAACACCGTCGTACCCGGGGCCAACTGCTCCAGATCGCCAGACTGGTTCAAGCCCGCCTTCTCCAGGTCCTCGACCACCTGCGGGTTGTGAATCACCGGCCCCAGAGCGACAACTCTGCCCGGCTCGTTGGCCTGCAGCGTGCGCTGGGCGAGCTCGATGGCGTCCTCGACACCAAAACAAAAGCCACGTTTACGTGCGAGTTTGACTTCCATAATAGCTGTGAGCTGCCGCTGTCTCCTGACTACTGTCTACTGTCTCCTCTTCAAACCATTCTAGTCGACGGCTGGGTACGCGGCGATGCCAACGCTCCTGCATGGTTTGGATGCGTTTGCGAATCTCCTCCGTCAACTCATCCGCACTCATGCCCGCGTACTCGTCAGGTGTGATAGGTTGGCCGTACTCGATGATCACGTCACCGCAGCCTGGTAGCGGTTGTTGGCGAGGCCAAGCCTGGTAAACGCCGTCGATCAACGTGGGCACAATGGGGGCCTCGCACTTCTTTGCGATAGTCGCCAAGCCTGCCAACATGCTGCCTACACGGCCGTCGAGCGTGCGTGTGCCTTCCGGGAACGCCAGCACGACCTTGCCCTGCTTGAGCCGGCGCATGGATTCCTTGATGGCCGCCAAATCTGCGCTGCCGCGCTTGACCGGAAAAGCGTTGAGATACTGGATCAGGCGTCCAAACCACCTGTTGGCGAACAGCGAGTCCCGCGCCATGTAATTGCCCTCGCGGGGCAAGGCCATGGTCGCCAGCACCGGGTCCATGAAGCTCTGATGGTTGCTTACCAACAGCACCCCGCCCTGTGCAGGGACATTGTCTCTGCCAAATACACGCGCCTTGAGCAGCAGCACGCTGGTCCACTGGCAGAGAAAACGGGCGAATCTGTAACCGTGACGAACGTTGCTCATGATGTGCACGATCAAAACAAGTTAGACTTAAGACATCAGGGGAAGCTCTTCTCACTTCCCCTTCCGGATGTCCTCCAACATGCGGTCCACAACCTCATGTATACTCATGTGCGTCGTATCGATCTGAATGGCCTGGCCGGCGTCCAACAGCGGAGCCCACTGCGAACGATCATTATCATCTCGCCGCCGAATATTCTCCAGCACGTCTTCGTACCTGACGTCCTCACCGTCAGCCACCAGGTCCACGTAACGCCGCTCGGCCCGCTTGACGTCATCAGCATCGACCAGGAACTTGAAATCCGCATCGGGAAAGACCACGCTGCCCTGGTCGCGGCCTTCCGTCACCAGTGAGCCGATCTGCCGTCCGATGTCCCTCTGCTTTTCCACGAGAACCTGACGGACTCCCGGCACGCGAGCGATCCAACTGGTGTGCTCGTTCACCCGCATAGAGCGAATCGCCTCGCTCACGTCATGGCCGTCCATGATCACCCGCACATGCGTCGGCCCGCAGTCCAGCTCGATGGTGGTCCGGCGGGCCAACTCGATCAACGCAGCCGGATCATCCAATGCAGTGCCCGTGTTCAGGGCTTTCAGCGTCACTGCTCGATACATGGCACCAGTGTCCAGGTACGGAATCTCCAGCGCCGCCGCCAGCTTGCGGGCTGCCGTCGACTTGCCCGAACCCGCCGGCCCGTCAATAGTCACGATCATTCTTCGCACTCCGTTGCCGCTTCACGCCTTCCGACCTTCCCACCTTCTGACTTTCCCACTTTCTCACGTCCCCACGCACTCTCCCTGCAGCGTCAACGTCGTAGCCGCCGTCACTTTGATCCGCACAAACTGCCCGATCAGCGACTCCGGCCCCGTAAACACCACAATTTCATCGCCGCGCGTTCGGCCGGTGAGCTGATCCGTCCGCTTCCATGAGATATTGTGCCCGCGCGACTGCTCAGCCTCCTGTGCCTTCATTGCCGCCTTGCTGAACCCCTCGACCAGCACTTCCAGCTCGCGTCCTACCAGCTTGCGATGGTGAGCCAGGCACATTCGCTTCTGCAGAGCCGCCAGCTCCGTGTGCCGACGCTGCTTGACCTCTTCGGGGATATCATCCGCCAGCCGCCGATCCGCCACCGTCCCCGGCCGCTCCGAATACTTGAACATGTAGATGTTCTTGTACGCCGTCCGCTCGACCAACGCCAGCGTCTGCTCGTGATCGGCCTCAGTCTCCCCGCAGAACCCCACGATGAAGTCGCCCGCCAGCGAAATCTCCGGCATAACCTCCCGCGCCCGAGCCAGCAGCTCTTCATACTCCTCGACCGTATACTGCCGCTTCATGCGGGCCAGCACCGCGTTCGAGCCGCTCTGTGCGGGAATGTGCAGATACTCGCAAACCTTGGGCAGATCGCGCATGGCCTGCAAAATGTCATCGCCGAAATCGCCCGGGTAGCTGGTCACAAACCGAATCCGCTCGATGCCCTCCACCTCGTGCACGCGCTCCAGCAACTCGGCGAAGGTGACCGTGCGACTGCCGCCCGGCCCCGACTCCTCGGCATACTTGTAGCTGTTGATCGTCTGACCCAGCAGCGTGATTTCCTTCGTGCCGCCCTCAGCCAACTTGCGAGCCTCGGTCACGATGTGCTGGGGCGGTCGGCTGCGCTCCGGCCCGCGTGTGAACGGCACCACGCAGAAGCTGCAGAACTTGTCGCACCCCCGCTGCACTCGTATGTACGACTGCAACACCCGCTCTTCCGCTGGCGCCTCGCGTGATAGGTCCAGTGACTCAATACTGTCATACAGTCGCGTTCGCTCCGCCGCCGGCACTCGCCTCGACTTGTCCCGCTCGATGGAAATCGCCACGTATCGTGAAGCTCGACCCTCTTGCCCGCTACTCTTCGCCTGCTCCCCGCGTCGCGGTATCCCCGCGTCGCCGCGTCCTTCTTGAATCTCCGCCAGCAACTCCGGAATCTCATTCAGATTCCCCGGCCCGCAGAGCAGATCCACGCAGGGCACCTTGCTCCGCAACCCCTCGTGGTCCCGCTCGGCCATACAGCCGATAACACCCACGATCATCCCCGGCCGCCGCTGCTTGGCCTTGGCGATCTCCCCCAGTCGGCTGTAGACCTTGTTCTCCGCATGCTGCCGCACGCTACAGGTGTTCAGCAGCACCAGGTCGGCCCCGCGGTAGTCCTCGCTCCGCTGATAGCCCAACCCCGCCAACTGCCCCAGCACCAGTTCGCTGTCCAGCACGTTCATCTGGCAGCCGAATGTTTCCAGATACACCGATTTCAACGCAACCGCCTGACAAATAGAAGCTTAACGCAGCAGCCCAGCCCACGCCGGCCATCCGAAAGGCATTGTAAGGACTCCCCCCGCGCGAGGGAAGAGGATCCGTTCGGGTGAAGCCGCTGGTGCGGGAATCCGTTCCCGCACCCACTCCGCCGGGAATCCTTTCCCGCGATTCCATCCCGGTTGACACCCTTCCGCTTGGGAATGGTCGCGCCAAGTTGGCTACTGATCGAGAACGCGATGCGGGGGGCGAACGCCCTCGCCCTAGAACTCCCGCCGTTCGCGGGCCGCGGGGATGTGCAACTGTTGGCGGTACTTGGCGATGGTGCGGCGGGAGACATCGATGCCTTCGCCCTGCAGCTTGGCAGCGATGACCTCGTCTGACAGCGGGCTCTTCTTGTCCTCGCCGTTGATGATGCCCTGCACGCGGGCTTTCACGCTGTCCCAACTGGTGGCCTCGCCGCCGTTGGACTCCGTGCCCCCAGTGAAGAAATAACGAAGCGGATAGATGCCGCGCGGCGACTGCATGTACTTGTCCGCCACCGTACGGCTGATGGTCGAAGGATCGCACCCCAGCTTGTCAGCCAGTTCGCTCATCCGCAGCACTTTCAGACCGGTGGGCCCCACCTCGAAGAAGTCGCGCTGCCGCGTGACCACCTCTTCCGCCACCTCCAGCAGCCGATTGCGGCGATAGGTGATGGCATCGATCAACGCCCCGGCCGACTCCAGATTCTTGCGGATAAACTCGCGGGCGTCCTTATTGTGCCTGCAATCCTGCAGCATCTTGCGGTAGGTATCCGATATACGCAGCCGCGGAGAGTTCCCCCGTGCCAGCCGAACCGTGTAGCCGTCGCCGTCCTCCGAGTACTCCACGATCACATCGGGCGAGATCCGCGGCACATCACGGCTGCCAACCAGCCGACCCGGATGCGGGTGCAGCCGACCCAGGTTATGCACCGCATCTTTGATCTCCTCGATACTGCACGCCGTGGCCTTTGAAATCACCGGGTAGCGATTCTTCTCGATATCCGTGAGGTGATTCTCGACCAACTCGCGCTCCAGCTCGACGTCCTCCTCCTCGGACAACGCGTCCAACTGGATCAGGAAGCATTCCTTGAGATCCCGAGCCCCGATCCCCGCTGGCTCCAACATCTGCACCCAACTGAGAGCCTCGTCCATCTCCTCCGAGGTAAACGGCGGGATGCACTGCTCGGCAATTTCCGCCAGCGGCGTCTTGAGGTAGCCGTCCTCTTCGATGTAGTTGATGATCAGCTCGCCGGCCTTGCGAATGCGGTCACTTTCGATGTCCAGCAGCGACCACTGGTGTAGCAGGTGCTCGTTGAGCGACTCCGGACGACTGGCCGTGTTGGCCATCGCGTCCATCTTGGCGTCCCGCTCCCCGTTGTCAGACACCCGAGGACGGCCGAACATCTGGTCGCTGTCGTCGATCCCGTACTCGCGGGACATCTGGTCCAGCCGGGTGAAGCCCTCCAGCAGATCGCGGTTCTCCGCGCTCTGAGGGATCTCTGCCTGCTCGAACGGGGCGTCAGCTTCCTCACGAGGAGCGATGTCCGGCTCGATCTCCTCCAGCGCAGGGTTTCGCTCCATCTCCTCGCGGACCTTGGCCTCGAGGGCCAGCAGCGGGAGTTGGAGGATATTCATCGACTGGATCAGCTGCGGGGTCAGCCGCTGCTCCTGTCGAAGCCCCAACGAAAGCTGTTGTGACATGAACTGGGACATCGTTGACCACAATTATACTCGATCGGCCCCCCGATTTGCAGGTGCTGCGACCGCAATCTCTGGCAATTTGCATGCCGGAACCGCCGGAAACTCGGCGCCTCTCCGTTTAACCGCAGGCCAGAAGGACCGCGCTTCCCCCTCCCTCACCTGCGCCACCGCCACACCCGTCTCCGCCGCTTGCGGCTTCGCATCATCATTCCTTCTCCTCTCGCCCTGCAACATTCTTACCCACGAAACACGTCGCACCGCCGGCACAGCAATCACCATGAATCCCTCACCCTGTCTGAGGGGCCGCACCCGCAATCGGTCGGCGGCATTCAACTGAATCTAGGCAGAGACGCGTCGGCAGCGGTAGGCAATCTTAGAATCATTGACATCAGGCCGCTGACGTATTTGCGCCAGGCAGTGCCTGACTAAAGGGACTGCCGCTCTCCTGGAGGAGGCTTTCAGTGATGATGAGTCCAAGTTGTTCCCGCATACTCTGCACGGCAATCGCCTTGGCCTGCTCGACGACCGCCGCGACCGCCGCAATCGTGTCCGACGACTTCAACTCGTGCACCCTCGACCCACAGCGATGGACGGTGGTCGACCCGCTGGGCCTTTCCGCGGTGAGCCTCGCCGGCGCGGGTACCAACGACGCCTCTGCTGTCATCTCCATCCCCGCCGGCCCATCCCACGATCTCTGGGCAGGCTACAACGACTCCGTGCGACTCATGCAGAACGTCGACAACGCCGACTTCGACGTCCAGCTCAAGTTCGATTCTCTGCTCACCGCAACCTACCAAAGCCAGGGTCTCCTCGTCGAGCAGGATGCCGGCACCTTCCTTCGCTACGAGGTCCTCCGCAACGGCTCGGCCACATATCTGTTCTGCGCGACCATCTCCGGCAGTTCGGCGGTCATCCGCCGCAGCGCGCCCATCACCAGTACCGCCCCCATTTACCTCGCGATGCGCCGTACCGGCAACACCTGGGCTCCGCGCTATTCGTACGACGGTACAAGCTGGAGCAGCGCTCCCAGCTTCAGCTTCGCCATGACCGTCAACCGCATGGGCCCCTTTGCTGCCAACTACTCGACCGGTACCGCGCCGGCGACCACCGTTCTGGTCGACTACTTCATGAACACTGCCGCCCCCTTCACCCAAGAGGACGGCCCACTGCCCGGCTACACCCTGACCCGCAACGTCACTGGCCAGGGCTCAATCACCGTGGACCCCGACCAACCCACTTACACCTGCAACGACACCGTCACACTCACCGCCGTTCCCGATCAAGGCTGGACCTTCCAGAACTGGTCCGGCGACCTTAGCGGAACCGACCCCGTCGCCACTTTGAGCATGACCGCACCACGCAGCGTCACCGCAGTATTCGCCTCTCAGGCTCCACCCCCATTGGAGATCACCAATGTAGTCGTCACCCCCGCGCAGGCCAGCGCGGTCATCACCTGGACCACCAACAACCCCGCGACCAGCAGCGTCGCCTACGGTCCAACCACCGCCTACGAACTCGGCCCGGTGACCGACAACACCGCCACCACCAGCCATTCCGCCACGCTCAACAACCTGCAGGCCGGAACACCGTACCACTACGCCATCACCTGCCAGGACAACTCCGGCGACACATTAACGACCCCTGATGCAACCTTCACCACCGCGTCACCGCCACCGCCATTGGAGGTCACGAACATCGTCGTCACCCCTGCGCAGAGCAGTGCGGTCATCACCTGGACCACCAACAACCCCGCGACCAGCAGCGTCGCCTACGGTCCAACCACCGCCTACGAACTCGGCCCGGTGACCGACAACACCGCCAGCACCAGCCATTCCGCCATGCTCAACAATCTGCAGGCCGGAACACCATACCACTACGCCATCACTTGTCAGGACAGCTTCGGCGACACAGTAACGACCCCCGATGCAACCTTCACCACCGCCACTCCGCCAACCGGTGTGTTTGTATCCGACGACTTCAACAGCCCCAACCTCAACACCAACATCTGGACGCCCGTGAACCCGCTAGGCGATGCCTCCTTTCAAATGGTTGGCACCGGCACCTCCGACGCCCGCATGCAGATTACCGTGCCCGCCAACGTACAGCACGAAGTCTGGACCTCAGGCATCCACGCGCCCTGGCTCAAGCAGCAGGTCGACGATCAAGATTTCAGCATACAGGCTAAGTTCGACTCGGCCATCTACGGCCGTTGGCAGGTCCAGGGCCTGATCTTCCAGGAGAGTGCCAGCAAGTTCATTAGGACCGACTTCTACTCAGAAGGCGGCGCCGTCTACTTCTTCGCCGCCTTCATCAACAGTGGCACTGCCTACGTAAAGGCAAATCGCTCCATCCCCGTCGGCCCTCCCTATTATCTTCAGGTCGCTCGCGCCGGCGATCAATGGACCGTACAGTACTCCAAGGATGGTAGCACCTGGACGACCGGGGTCAGCTTCCAACAGGCCATGAATGTCACCGGAATCGGACCCTTCGCCTCAAACGAGGGCAATCCGGCTCCAGGCTTCACCGGCCTCGTCGATTACGTGTTCAACACCGCCAGCCCCATCGTGCCTGAGGACGGCCAGGGCCCGCCTCCCGACACCACGCCGCCCGCGCTGTTGAACGTACAGATCGTGCCCTATCAGACGAGTGTCGACGTGATTTGGAACACCGATGAGCCCGCCAGCACCTCCGTGCCCTACGGCCTGACAACCTCGTACGAACTGGGCACCCGCATCGACCCCAATTTCCAGACCAATCACCTGATGAGCATCACCGGCCTCGCCGCAAACACTACCTATCACCTGCAAATCATCGCCACCGACCAGGCCGGAAACCAGACCCAGTCCAGCGATTACACCGTTACTACCCTGATTTCACCAACCGGCGGACGCACTGTTGACGTCTGGAATGGCGACCGACAAGAGTTCGGCCGCATCGGCACGCCGCTGCCCGTCATCAACGTGCTGGGCAACGCCTACTCGAACGACGGCATCAGCTCGCTCGTGTATTCACTCAACAACGGACCGGCCTACCCTCTGAGCCGCGGCCCCGACA
>JBJKSL010000583.1:0-8632 GCA_046704145.1 Phycisphaerae bacterium | reverse complement strand
CCTGCACCTCATGGCGTGCGGAGCCCCGTACTGCGATGTCGAGGGGCAGGTGCTGGGACTCGACCAGGAGGGCGTCGAGGGGGCTGAGGTTCAATTGCTGTTGCCGGGCGGCGCGAAGGAGCCCACGAAGACAAAGACCGGCCCCGACGGAACGTTCCGCTTCGACCGCTCTAGCCTGGATGCGGTCTCAGCATCGGACGCCGACCTGCGTCTTACGGCCACATACGATGGCGCGACCGCGACCAAGACCATTGCGGTGAAGGATTTCTCTTTCGAGCCGGTGCAGTATCGCCCGTTGCCGGTGGCGGTGGGCGGGCTGGAAAATGCGCAGGTGTCGCTCGACGGTAAGTGGCGGATCAACCTGAGTCCGTCCGACGCGCTTCGCAAGGCGGGGCTCGATGCGAGTGGCTGGGGCGATATCAATGTGCCCGGGCAGTGGGTCCAGCAGGGTTACGACGTGCCGCAGGACAAGTCTGTCGCCATGGCCCGGGAGTTTGAGATTCCCGCGGCGTGGAAGGGGCATCGCGTTGTCCTGCGCTTCGACGCCATCCACGCGGGGACACATTATTGGCTCAACGGCAAGCCGCTCGGCTACAGCGAGGAGCTCTTCACGCCGGTGGAGTGGGACATTACCGACACGGCAGTGATCGGCGGGCGGAACCGCCTCGACCTGGAGATGAAGGTCGACACGATTTCCGAGCGGCTGTCCTATTCTTCGGGATACGCCTTCCACAGTCTTGGCGGGATCGACCGCTCGGTGCACATCTTCGCGCTGCCTTCGGTTCTGGTTCGCTCGCTGCACCTGAACGCGGACCTCGACAACCAGTATCGCGATGCCGACCTGAAGATCGGTCTGACATTGGACAACACGGCTGCCGGTCCAGCCGATGGACTCACGCTGAAGTTGGCTCTGTCCGGCCCGGACGGGCAGCTGGTGAGCACCTCAGTCTCGCATGTGGAGGTGAACTCGATAGCAACCGGGCCGAAGACGGTGGCCGTCGTGTCGCGCGTGGCCAATCCGCTCAAGTGGAACGCCGAGCAGCCGAACCTCTATCGGCTGGCCATCGAACTCAGGCAGAACGGCAAGCTGCTCGAACGGATCGAACGGAACGTCGGCTTCCGCAAGATCGAGGTTCGTGGCCAGCAGCTCTATGTGAACGGCAAGCGGGTCAAGCTGGCCGGCGCCTGCCATCACGAACTCGATCCGCTGACCGGGCGTGCGGCCACTGCCTGCCATGCCGAGGAGGACGTGAGGCTCTTCAAGAGCGCGAATCTGAATTACCTGCGCACGTCGCACTATCCGCCAACGCAGGAGTTGCTCGATGCGGCCGACCGATTGGGGTTGTACGTGGAGTGCGAAGCGCCGTTCTGCTGGGTCAATGGCAGTTGGGATCTCACGCACTATCGTAAAGTGCTCCGGCCCACCTCGGCCATGATCGATTACTGCCATTCTCACCCCAGTATCATTTACTGGTCGCTGGCCAACGAGTCGAGTTTCTGCAAGTTCTTCGAACTGTCCAACCGCCTCTGCAAGGAGTTGGATCCGACGCGTCCGACGACGTTTAATAACCCGGATCCCAAACGCATCTGCGACATCGCGAACCGGCACTACCCGCCGATGCCGTACGACGCGAATACTGAGGGCGACCCGCGTCCGCTGTTGCTGGGCGAGTACTTCTTCCCTGTCTGCCACGAGCAGACCGACGTGCGAATCGATCCTGGTTTGCGCGAGCTCTGGGGTGCTGGGCAGAGCGATCCTGATTCCGACTGGGGCAAGGCTTGCGCGGCGAATTATGACGGCTGCATTGGCGACGGCGCCAAGCCGGGCTTCTGGAGTTACATTTGCCACTCGAACGTGCTTATCGGCGGGGCAATATGGGCGGCACTCGACGAGCCCTTCTATCTTCCCAACGGCAAGCACGTTGGCTACGCCTGGGTGCACGGCTTTTGGGGGGTTGCCGACGCCTGGCGACGTCCCAAGCCGGAGCATTGGCTGGCCAAGCTGATCTTCAGTCCGGTGTGGTTCCCGGTGCGTCAGGTGGAGTTCGAGCCTGGACAGAAGAGCATCACTATACCTGTAGACAACCGCTATTCGTTTACCAATCTCAAAGACGTCGAGATAACCTGGGAGTGCAACAAGGCTCACGGGCGGATCGAGGCGGCTATCGCGCCTTCCACGACGGGAAGTCTCACAATTCCCGTTCCGCCGGACGCGAAGGTCGGGGATGCGATCCTGCTGCGCGTTACACGTCCTTCGACGCGCGGTCAGTCGTCGACACCCGATGGGGACTCGGAGTCGCTGGTCAATGCGCTCAAGATAAAGCTCGGAAAACGTGCACCGGAATCGCTGCCCATCCCTGATGCCGGCATGCCCAAGTGGCAGGACGATGGCCGGACGATCACCGTTGAGGGCGACGGCTTTGCCTTGGTGCTTGACCGGACCAGCGGCGAGCTGAATCCGGCTGCTCCGATGTACAAGGCGCCGCTGCTCCGCTTCCCGGCTCTGCACGTCACGCGTTACGACTTCGGCGATCTCGCTCCGGCCGGTGCGCTGCCTTATGCGGTCTTTCCGGACGAGAAGACGCGGGTCGTAGAGGCCGTCAGTGCCGCCGAAGGCTACGGAGCCCTGGAGCTGACCGTTCGGGATCGATACGACGCCTTCACCGGCTCGGTCACATGGCGGATCGACCGCAAGGGCGTGGGCCGGGTCTCCTGCGACTACACATATTCGGGGCCGGACATGGCGGCGCGAGAGGTTGGCGTGAAGCTGCTCGCCAAGCCTGAATGCGACGAGATACGCTGGCGTCGCTGGTCGGAGTGGGATGTGTACCCGCCTGATTCGATCGGCCGGGTGGTGGGCTCAGCCAAGGCTCGCCGCGATGCGAAGTGGGGACCGGTCGACGCACCGGAGAGCTTCAAGCCGACATGGCCGTGGTCGCTGGATCAGACCGAGCTGGGCACGAACGATTTCCGTTCGGTCAAGTTCAACATCTATGAGACGTCGCTGGTATCGCCGGATGGTGCGGGCATCCGCGTCCGGGCCAATGCCGACGTTCACGTTCGGCCGTGCCTGGCTGAGGGCGGCGTGAGACTGCATCTGCTGTCACAGTGCCACATGGGGCCGGTGAGGCTCATGAAGGGCGACCGCATCCAAGGAACTTACGTGGTGGAACTGCTCCGCTGATACCCATTCGGGTATTATTGTGCCTCAGCCGCCGCCGGGAGCGCTTATTCAAAACGGAATCGGTATGAATCGCAACAATCCCGAGACGCCGACGTTTGCCCATTGTCTGGACCGCAGCGGTCAACATCCGCAACGGCGGATGCGGGGGTCTTGACCCTAAAAACCTACCCTTTTTCAACGCGACTCTTGTCTCGTCGCGGCCGATTACGCAATTGGCGAGTCTTGTTTGGCCCGTCTGGGTGCTGTCGTGCGCAGAACAGCGTGTTGGACGCAGCGACGAAAGCACGAGCGAAGAAGGCCGTCTCGCAGCGGTGCGCGGCCTCATGTTTATTCCGCGAGAGCATATTCGTGATCTCTTTTGCCCGTCGACAATGGCGCCTTCAGGGTAGTCGTTTCTTTGCTTGGGTGACACTGCTCGCAGTCGTCGTTCTTACGGTGGCAGGCCAGGCAGTTGCTACCGACGGTGTCGAGCCTATTGGCGTGAGCGTGCAGTCCAGGATGCGGGGCGGAGCGGATGTCGCTGTTGGCGATACCGCGATGTCCCAGATCGACAATCCCGCCTCGCTCAGCCTTCAGCCGCGCGGGATGTACACTCTCGACGAGACCAGCACGCTGGCCATCATCGATCTTCCCTGGGAAGGGCCGCTCGGCGATGCCGATTCCGAAACTCGCGTAATTCACTTGCACAACGCCGGTCTGGCAATGCCGGTCAACGATCGCCTGACATTCGGCCTCGCCCTGCACTCCAAGGCCGGCCTGGGCACTGAGTTCCACATGCGTCATCTGCTGATCCCCTTCATGAAGCGGGACGTATATTCCGACACGAAATGCGTTGGAATTCATGCGGATGTCGCCTACAAAATCACGGATAAGCTGTCTTTGGGACTCGGCCTCCGCACCGAGGTCGCGACGTCGAAATTCGGCCTGGTGCTGGGGCCTGCCGACGTGGACTTCGGACGCTGCTACGCACTTGGCGGCGGCTTCGATGTCGGTCTGATGTACCAGGCGACCAAGACGCTGTCTCTCGGCTTGGCCTACCAGTCGCCCAGTTGGTTCGGCGATCTGGAGGGCGGCAGGGCGAAGGCATCCTTGTTCGGGCTGGTGCCGCTTCCGCTTGGCGATTGTGGCTTGAGCGACCTGGAACTGCCTCAGAAGGTCAGTGCCGGTGCCGCCTGGGATGTGACGCCTTGGTTCAAGCTCATCGGCGAGGCCCGATGGATGAATTACGGCAGAGGTACTTTCAATCGCACCAGCGTCACGCTCGACGGTTTGGTCGACCTTCGCTACCCGCTTCCGCTCGGTTACCAGGACATCTGGGCGTTCATGCTTGGAGCCGAATTCAAACTCGACGAGCACTGGGTCCTGGCGACGGGCTATCACTTCTGCACGTCGCCGGTGAACCGCGAGAATCTGCTGCCCATCGCTGACATACCTGTGCAGCACCATGCCACCATCGGCCTGCGCTACGAGACGAAGCATTGGTGGGTGGGTGGTGCGTATGTCGTCGGCTTCCCGCAGAGTCTAACCGGCACGGGCTACAGCCGCATTCCTCTGGGCATCGACTACGGTTTGAGCCGTGTCGAACAGACTCAGCATCTGATTTCAGTAGGTTTTGGCTACCGCTGGTGATTGCGCTGGCTGGTCAATCGTTTTACCGCAGGCTCTGCTCGATTGCGGCAGGGCGGCGCAGGTTATCGGACGGGTCATTGTTACCTCTTATGTGGGGCTGGGTTAGAGCGTGCAGAATGGCTGAATTATGTCACACATGCGCAAGACCTGCGCGTGCCATATAGAATTCATGAAGAATTAAGCAATTTAGGCTAAATCACTATTGAACTAGTAATGTCCCTCCTTTAGAATGCCGCCGTTCGAACACGTCCGTTGGAGGAGGAACAGTTAAACGCGACAAGGATGTTGCTACAGCGATTGCAGCGGTCACGCGTTGCAGGTGGCTCAAGCTGCGCTTCTGAATTCTTTCTTCTCAGGAGGTACGGCTGTGCAACAACAAGATCGAACTTCCGGCGAGTTGGTCCAGAAGGGGCGCAGGTTCCTCGACGAGGTTTGCGATCGTCTGCAGGGGGACACGTTGTCTGTCGCTCAGACGATGTCCACTCTGCTGGGCGGACTTCATGAGATTCGCCGCGAATTACCGCCAGATCAGTGGCAGAGTTTCTGTAAGCAAGTCGTTCCCAATCATCGGCTGGTGAGCCTGATTCGGCAGGATCCGTTTACGCGGCACAGTGTCGTCAAACCGCGCGGATATGCCGGGGACGCAGCACTGCTGGACTACATCTACGGCCATCGTAAGAGCACGGCAACTCCGCTCGGCGAGAGCATTTTGAAGTTTACGACCGACACGCCTCCATGCCGCGCTGTCCGGGCACGTAGCCAACGGATCGCGGGCATCATCGATCGGTTGGCGTGGGAGCGGGAAGAGCCCTTGCGAATCCTGTCGATTGCATGTGGCCATTTGCGCGAAGCGGATACTTGCCGCGCCATGGCTGACGGTCGGATCGCTGAGTTTGTCGCTTTTGACCAGGATCCGGAGAGCCTCGCCGAGGT
Organism: Phycisphaerae bacterium; assembly: GCA_046704145.1. Classification (GTDB taxonomy): domain Bacteria; phylum Planctomycetota; class Phycisphaerae; order UBA1845; family PWPN01; genus JACQVT01. The sequence continues at coordinate 2,886 of JBJKSL010000583.1, read as the reverse complement.
CAATCGCCGGCTCAAGGGTCAGAACGTGCGGACCATTCAAGGTTCGATCATGGATCTGATCATGGGTCGGCAGAAGGAGCTTGGCGGGTTCGATCTCGTGTATTCAGCGGGCCTGTACGATTACCTGTCGCAGAAACTTGCCACGCGGATGACCAGTTGGATGTTCCAGGCCACGCGGTCCGGCGGGATAACGCTGTTGACCAACTTCCTCTCGGGCATTGCCGGTGCGGGCTACATGGAAGCCTTCATGGATTGGGAGCTGATCTTCCGTACATCGGAGGAGTTGGCTGCCACGGCCTGTCGCATTCCTGCGGACTGCCTCGACGAGAAACGTGTGTATTCAGAGGACGGCGAAGTCGTCTTCGTCGAGCTTCACAAGTCGGCGGTGCGGGTGACGGCTCAGTTGCAGGCTTGCGAGCGGATGACAGTGCGTTTCTCGGGCGTTCCACATCTCTGCCGGCATCCGGGAAAGCCTTGATTCGGGCATTCACCGTTGGCGATTCAGCGGCGCTTCCACGTGGGACCGGCTTCCAGCTAATCATCTGGACCGGCAAGACGCCGGTCTCACACAAGAAGAACGCGCTGCGTGTTTGTGAGTAATGATGCCGACTTGCTTTCGGTCCAACTGGCCCGTTCCACGTTGGCGGTCAGCTCGTGCTCGGCAGGGCTGCGGTTGTCTGCTTCTGGCGGCACATCCATTTTTGGACCAGGTTCTCGAGTTGCTGCGCGTCAACCGGCTTCGCGAGATAGTCATTCATTCCCGCGGCCATCCACTGTTCGCGATGCTCATCCATTGCGTTGGCGGTCATGGCAATCACAGGCAGGTCCTGCCATTTCTCGACTTGGCGCATGCGTCGGGTGGCCTCCAGGCCGTCCATATACGGCATCTGCATGTCCATGAGTACGAGGTCGAAGTCGCCCATCTCCAGAGCGGCCAGCGCTTCGATCCCGTTGGCGGCGTTGGTGACTTCGTGGCCCATGTATTCCAGCAGATCGCAGGCCAGAAGCCTGTTGATCTCGTTGTCTTCGACGAGCAGAATGCGTGCACGTTGTGTCGGGGCAGCCGAATTCTCTGCAGGTGATTCCTGTTCTGTCGGATCCGCCTGCGCCGGCCCACTGCCGATCTCCAGGTCGAGGCAGAAGCTGAACGTGCTCCCGTGCTCCTCCTGGCTTTCAACCTGAATCGTTCCACCCATCAGTTCGACGATCTGCTTACAGATGGCCAGCCCCAAGCCGGTGCCTCCGTATCTGCGGGTGGTCGCTCCGTCGGCCTGGGTGAAGCTATCAAATATGTATTCGATTCTGTCTGCCGGTATGCCGATGCCGGTGTCTCGCACCGAGAATACCAGGTTGGCGCGGTCGCCACGGTGTGCTTTGGATGTGACGTCGATGGAAACCTCGCCGCATTCGGTGAACTTGATGGCATTACCCACCAGGTTGAGCAACACCTGCCTGAGCCGGGTTGGATCGCTCTTGATGTGGCGTGGGACGCCGGGACCGATTCGGTGTGTAAGTTGCAGGCCCTTATTTGTTGCGCTCACTGAGACCATGTCGACGATGCTTTGAACGTGTGCAGCCAAGTCGAACGCGATGCATTCGAGGGTCATCCGCCCGGCTTCCACCTTCGAGAGGTCCAGAATATCGTTGAGAATGGTTAAGAGCGAGTCGGCGCATTTTCGAGCGTTCTTCAGGTATTCTCGCTGTTTGTCGGTGAGCTCCGAGTTCAGGACCAGTTCGGTCATGCCGATGATGCCGTTCATCGGCGTGCGGATTTCATGGCTCATGTTGGCCAGGAATTCGCTCTTGTGCCGGTTGGCCAGTTCGGCAGCCTCCTTGGCGCGGTGCATTGCCATCTGGGCCTGGCATCTCTGCAGGACTTCGCCGTGCAATCGTTCGTTGGCCTGGCTGAGTTCCAGGGTGCGTTCGTCGACGATTTCCTCGAGGTGATCGCGATGCCTGGCGAGTTCCCGCTCGCTTTCGATGCGCCGGCTCATCTCGGACAGCAACTGGCGGTTGGCGGCCAGGGTGTTCTGCCGTTCTTCTTCGAGCAGGCTGCGCGAGAGGAAGTCCCGGCGTGTGTGCAACTCGATGAAGTAGCTGGAGAAGCCACAGATGACCGCCGTACTCATGAAGAAGAAGATGTTGTTTACCAGGATGGGCGTGCTGGTATTGACGACGAAGACAGCCACCACCTCGTACGAGATTACGATCACGGCGGAGACGGCAATCGCCCAGATGAATCGGAGCTTGCAGAAGGCGCAGGCAAACTGAATGACAAGAATCAGTCCTGCGTAGTAGGTGGCATCGCCCGGCGGGGGGGCCTTCACGATCATGGCCACAATGGCCACGCCCCCCGCGGCCACCGACGTGCCGAGAATGCTCTGATGATACTTCCGGAAGCCCTGCCAAAAGGTGGCAACGATTGAGGCGGCGATTATCGGACAGATAATTCCATAGCGGATCAGCCAGAGTTCATGCTTGACCGTGGGGAGAAGAATCGCATCCAGTATTCCGAAGGCGGCGTAGAGAAGCAGGCCCATCGTCTGCGCAACTCGCATGTGGCGCAGAGAGGTCTCAATGTAGTACTCCTGGAACTTCGCTTCGAGATCGTCCCGAAAGCGAAGGCCCAGTCGCCCGACACTGCCCTGGAAGGTGTTCGCCCCCATCCTTATCAGCGTAGCAAGGCTTCCTCATGCCCCAGCACCAACATATCGGTGGCTGTGGCGCCACAGACTATTGTGGGCGAGAGCTCTCATCAGGCTGAGGCTCCGCCTGTTCAGGCGATCGGTTGTGCTTGCGGCTGAAAAAACGCCGCCCGCGATGCAATTGCCCAGAACTGCAATCGACCATGGGGGTAGCTACCTTTATGCTCGGGGAGCGGAAATG